>RFVE01000077.1 GCA_009922585.1 Planctomycetia bacterium | reverse complement strand
GACTATCCCTTCTCACCCAGCCTTCCAACGTCACTGCCACCCCAATTCCTACACATATGCCAGGCAGCAGACTTCCCCAGGCTAGCCAAAGGGTCGGCCGACCGTCCGGTTGAACAGCAACCCTGAGGGTGGCAGTCGCTCGCCTCGGGCCCCGGGCCAGCAGCCGCCCGCAGCCATCAATCGAGGCAGAAAACCCGGTGTTGGCAGCAATCACAATCGGCGTACGGACCTCGACCGCCCGGAAAATGGCCGCCGTGAGGTGCATGTCGAGCTCGCTTGACCCCCAGAACCAGCCGTCGTTGGTGAGATTTGCAATCAGGTCAGGGCCACCGTCAGCCCGGCGGCACTGCCGCACAAGTGACCGAATTGCCCGCGGCAGGGCGGTCTCGTAATATTCGCCGAACAGAACTGGATACATCTTGGCGTACTCGCCGACCAGTTGGCCCTCGGCATCGAGCAGTACCGCCATGTTGAAGTTCTCAACTCCAGCTGCGACCCGGGGCGTGACCCGCTGCTTGTCGACACCGACCAGCCAGTGGCTGCCGTAACTCCTCGCATAGGTAGCTAGTGGTTCAAGCCGCTCTGCCGCCAGCAGGCTGCGGCAGCGGGCCTGCTGCTCCGCAGCGGTGAGTCTGGCAGGACCATCAGCCCCTGTTCCACCCAGCATCGTGGCGATCAGGCTTTCCGGCAGCTGCTCGGCCGGGTCTATTTCCAGCAGCCCCACCCGCCACATTGTCTCGGGCCAGACAATCAGGTCAGGCCGGGGTCCACCAGCAAAGCCTGCCCGGGTCAGTTCATCGTAGTGCCGGGTGACATCGGTGACGGCCGTGGGGTCGTGTTTGAGCTCGGTATCGATCGACCCCTGCACCAGTAGTACATCGAGCGGCTTGCCAACTGGCAACGGGGCGGTTGCCAACCGCCAGCGGCCGTAGACAACTGCGGCTAACAGCACACTACCGGCCGCCAGGACTGGCCAGATGAGACTGCGTCGGCTCCGCACGCAGCTCCCATCCCTCGCGTCGAGGCACTGCAGAACCAGCCCAGCGACGGCAGCAGCCACCAGCATCACCACTCCACTGAGTCCAACCGGTCCGGTGATGTCGGCCAACTGCAGCAGTTCCGTCCACCGCCACTGGGTATGACCCAGCCTGCCAAAGGTGAAGCCGCCCAACAGCCAGCCTCGCAGCTGTTCGCAGGCCATCCAGGCCACTGGGGCAGCGGCAACAAGCGGCCAGCCCCAACGGCTGACAAGCCGTCGTGCCAGCCAGAGGAACAGTGGCAGGTAGCAGGCCAGATAGGCCGACAGCAGCAGCCAGCCGATCGAGGTCGCCGGATGCGGCAGCCGCAGCCAGTGAATCGTCGCCAGCCAGTGAAGGAAACCGGCCAGCCAGAGAAACCGCCAGGAGACTGGCGCGGTGGAGGCGGCAGCCGTCGACCGGGCAACCAGCCAAAGCCAAGGCAGCGGCGCCAGCCAGGCAAGCAACCACCAGTCAACCGGCGGCTGAACAGAGAACATGGTGACCGCCCCGGCCAGGGCCGCCAGCCGTCCGGCAGCCGATCGCCATGCCACCAACGACGAAATCATGAGTCGTCGTCCTCTGCCAGAAACTCCGCCAGCACGGTGCCAGGCAGCACGGTCGTGTCTTCGTCAACCAACTGCCGCAGGCAGCGGCCCGCCACCGGAGCCGCCAGATCGATCGTGGCAACCCCAGCGGCCAATTCAACCACCCGGTCGCCGGCCAGCACCCGCCGACCCTGCGGCACAAGCCAGAGTGAGAGCAGAATCGGCTGACTGCCCAGACCAAGGTCGGGCACGATCAGGGGAACGGTTGCGGGAGGCTGCTGCTGCATCGCATCTATCCAGTGCGGAAGCCATGGTTCAGCGGAGCGTCTCGAGCCAGGCCAGCATGACCCGGCCCACCACTTGGAGTGACTCGGCCGAACAGTTTTCTGGCGTATCGCGGGTGGTGTGCCAGTGCGGATAGTCGAAGTCGATGATGTCACAGGTGGGGATTCCGCCGGTCATCCGCAGGGGCACATGGTCGTCATTGACGACATACTTTGGTCGTGCCACGAACTGCCGCATGCCGAGCCGACGAGCCGTTGCCCAGATCGATTCGACCACCGGTCGCGTGTCAGGCCAGTCGATGCTCTGGCGCTCCTGCCAGATTGTGAGGTCCCGGTCGGCCACCATGTCAAGAATCACTCCGCAGCGATAGCGGTGAGTGGCAGTGCCGGCCCGCTGACCCGCAGCATACTGCCGGGCAAAGAAGAGTGACCCCAGGCAATACTGGTCACGGCCATCATCAAAGACATATTCCTCAGCATCGAAGCAAACAAAATCGACGCCGATCGGAGCAGGCAAGGCTGGCATCAGCTGGGCCAGTTCCATCAGCACCGCCACGCCGCTGGCCCCGTCATTGGCCCCAACGAAAACGCCCCGTGGCTGCCGATGATCACGATCAGGATAAGGCCGGGTGTCATAGTGAACCCCCAGCAGGACTCGCTCGGTTCGCTCGGGATGCCAGTGAACAATTAGATTCTCCATTCGCACCCAGTCACCGGTGCGACCGTCGCGGCTGCGGAAAGCCTGCCGAAAGACCTTTCCACCCGCCTGCTGAAAGTGCCGAATGAGGAGCTCTCGCTGCCGCTGCATACCGGGTGATCCGCTTGGCCGCGGCCCGAGATCGCAGATCGCCTCGAGGTGCTGGAAGGCCCGCTCGCCCGAAAAGCCCTCCGATTCGGCAGCAGCCGGCGGACCAGCGGCGATCAGGCATATCACCAGCCACCGGGGCAGGCTCCAGCCCATGCCACCGACGGTCACTGTTTGCTTCAGAGCCATTGCCATCGCTGCATCTTTGGAAAGGAAACCATGAAGGCACCAAGGGCACGACGAAAGCACAACGTCCCAGCCATCCGTCTCGAAGGAGTTTCGATCAGTTGTTCTATGGCACCTTCGTCCGCTGAGTCAAAAGCACCCTTTCCTGCGCCTCATGCCTTGGTGGTGCCATCATTCCATAGCGTCGCATGCGGCACGATCAGAGGTGGCTTGTCTCGTTGAACCGCACCAGCTTTGGCCCCGGCCAGGTGAGTTCTGAGATTGAACAATTTGCCAGGGCCGGGAGCCTGGTGAACGGTCGCTCGCTGGCCTCAGCCAACAACGGATGGTCGCGGCCGACCAGCAAGCCAAGGGCGGCGGTGAGGATGCCGCCATGGGCCACCACGATCATTCTTTTTGTGGGCCGATCCGCCAATGCCTCCAGTGCCTGTCGTCCCCGTTCGGCCAACTGCCGCCGAGACTCGCCCTTGGGGATCTGGTAGTCGAGGTCTCCCGACTGCCAGCGGGCGACTTCGGTGGGAAACCGCACCGCCAGGTCATCCCAGAGATGCCCTTGAAAGATACCGGCATGGAGCTCCCGCAAGTCGTCAGCAAGCTGGACTGGCTTGCCGATTGCCACCCCGATCGCCTCGGCGGTTGCGCGGGCCCGCCGCAGTGGGCTTGACCAGAGTTCGTCGGCAGCGGCCATCTCCGGCTGGCTGCGACACCAGTCGGCAACTGCGGCCGCCTGCCGCTGACCGACTTCCGACAACTCGACGTCAGCCTGACCCTGTACCCGCCCCTCGCGGTTAGACAGACTCTCGCCGTGACGGATCAGGATCTGCCGCATGCCGGCTCCACACCTTTGGATGAATCAGCGATCTGCGACCACTGGCTCATCCTGCTGATGGGCCTCGGAAAGCCGGTCGATGAAATTTGCGCCGGCCGTCTGCAGCAGGAAGACTTCACTGGCAGACTGGTTCGCCCCATGGGGGCGCACAATACAGATCACCTCAGCCTTGCCACCATGCTGTCGCACATGGTCGATGAGCGCCTGTTCGCCGGCAGAAAGCATTCCCGGGTCCGCCACCGTGGCAGTGGGAGGCAGTTCGCCAGCAGCCGGCGGAAGAGCCACTTCGAGATCAGCTATCGGCTCATCCGGAGGCGTGACAGCCGGCCCGCTCGATGCGGTCGGAACGGCATCGTCACGGTTTCGCCGATCGAATGAAACTGGCGGCATCGCAGCTGGCATCCGTGGTGGCAACTCCTGGCCGTCGGCCTCAGCCACTTCGGCTGCGGTCCCCGGATAGACATGCCGGTAGACGAAGGCCAGCCCCGCCTCATCAAGGTGTTCATGAATCGAAGGGAGGGCAGCAAACAGGCCCTCATTATCCTCTGGATCGGCGGCGTTGCAGACCCCAAGCAGGGTGCCATCGAGTGCAAACAGCCCTCCACCGCTGCGGCCCTGAACCGGCTGCCCGGCCACCTGAACGTTGGCCGGCCCAAGGTATTTATCGACCGAGGTCACCCGGCTGACATGCATGGTAGGGTCTCGCCCGCCATCACACCCGACGGTGACGACCGGCTCACCAACTTCTCGCGAACGACCCACGCCACCGATTGGGACCGGGGCAATCGCGGTCTCAGTGAAGACGCTCACCAGAGCAAGGTCGCGGTCGAGATCGTAGGCCACCATCTGCCCGGCAACACGGCCAGCTGCCGGGTCACCAAAGAGGTCGACCTCGATCCGGCCAGAGCCGGCAGAGTCTCGGAAGATGTGTCCGCAGGTAAGAATCAACGCCTCACCCTGCCGGCAGTCGATTACCGTGCCGGTGCCCCATGAAGCCCCATCGGGGTCAGTCACCCGCAGCCGGGCGGTTGCCCGGATCAGTTGTCCGCTGAGCTGGGCCCTGGTGTCAGCTGCGAGGCTTGGCGGCGGCCCGATCGGCTGCCGGGGAGCAGCTGCCCGCCGCTGGCGAAGTGGTCGATCGATCGGCTGGCCCGTCACCGGCTGGTTGACTGGGCCCGTAAGCAGGGCCGGTGGATGAGCGGTTGCCGGGCCGCCGGCTTCAATAGCCAGCGTTGCCTTGGCTGGCTGAGTCGGCAGCGGAATGCCCGGAATGGCACTGGCTGCTGGCGGCTCAACGGCAGCCTGCAGATCGGGCAGCCCCAGAGGCTGCCGACTCTTGGCCAGCAGTTTCTCAAGCTCTGCACGGGTGGTCGCACCGGCAATCCGGCCAACCTCATGCCCCTGCACCAGCAGCACGTAACAGGGCACACCGGTTACGTTGAACCGTTTGACCAGATCATGTTCCTGATCGACATCGACGTGCCTCACCAGCCAGCCAGCGGCACCGATCTCGCCAATCAGCGGCGCCATCTGCCGGCAGGGGCCGCACCACTCGGCTGAAAAATCGAGCAGAACGACCTCACCAGCCGCCGCAGCGGCAGCGGGTGGCATCGCCTCAACCTGGGCCGCCGCGAAGGACGACCAGCCGAAGCAGAGCAGGCCGGCAAACAATCCGAAGCATGGCTTCTGTATCATCCGTGACTCCGTCAGAGACAAGGCCGCGTGGGCGTTGACTCCAGGCTGCATGGGTGCGGTGCAATTCGTGGCGGCTGTGGCTTCCCTGCCATCAACATTCCTCCCGGCAACGACGCCGAATGGGTCAAGGGATAGTGCCGCTCAGTCCGGGGCTGAACAAGAGCATTTTCGTTCCGAATGGCCTTTCCGCCGCCCCGTCAGCCGCCCCACCTTCACACCTTTCCCCAACTCCGGCCCGGGTCCTACAATCGCCGGCTCGACAATGCCCCGTTCCGTCATCGCTCCACGCAGGCCCATGCCCGATACCCGCCGGATCCTGATCACCTCGGCCCTGCCCTACGCCAACGGCCACATCCACCTCGGGCATCTCGTCGAATATATCCAGACAGACATCTTCGCCCGTTTTCAACGGCTGCGCGGCCATCAGGCAATCTACCTCTGTGCCGATGACACCCACGGTACGGCGATCATGATTCGGGCCCGGGCCGAGGGCCGGCCCGAGCAGGAGCTGATCGCGGACATGCGAGAGGCCCATCTGGCTGATTTTGGTGGCTTCCAAATTGCCTTCGACCACTACGGCTCAACCGACAGCTCAGCCAACCGTGACCTCTGCAGCCACTTCTGGCACGCCCTGCGGGAGCGGGGGCTTGTGGTCAGCCGTGAGGTCCAGCAGCTATTCGACCCAGCCGCCGGAGTCTTTCTGGCCGACCGGTTCGTTCGCGGTGGCTGTCCGCGTTGTGGGGCAGCTGACCAATATGGTGATTCCTGCGAGGCTTGCGGAGCGACCTATTCGCCAGCCGATCTCGTCAATCCGGTCAGTACGCTCTCGGGAACCCCGCCGGAGGTGCGGTCGGCGGAACACCTCTTTGTCACGCTTGAGTCACTTCGGCCCTTCCTCAGCGAGTGGACACAGCAGTCCGGCGCGATCGACCCTCGCATTGCGAACTATCTTGCCGGCCACTTTCTCGGCGATCCACTGCGTGACTGGGACATCTCGCGACCGGCTCCCTACTTTGGCTTCGAGATCCCCGACGCCCCAGGTCATTACTGGTATGTCTGGTTCGACGCCCCGATCGGCTACGTTGCCACCACCGAAGAATGGGCCGCCAAGCGGGGCGGAACGTTTGCCGACTGGTGGTGTCCGAGTGGAGGCAACGAGCCGGCTGCTGAAGTACATCACTTCATCGGCAAGGACATTACCTACTTCCACACGCTCTTCTGGCCGGCCATGCTCAAGGTGGCTGGCATGACGCTGCCCACCAAGGTTCGCGTCCATGGATTCCTCACGGTCAACGGCCAGAAGATGTCGAAGAGCCGGGGCACTTTCCTGCTTGCCCGCGACTATCTCGACCAGCTCGACCCAGCCGCCCTCCGCTACTACTACGCTGCCAAACTCTCCGGTGGCATCGACGACATCGATCTCAACCTTGAAGAGTTCACCACCAAGGTCAACGCCGACCTAGTTGGCAAGGTTGTCAATCTTGCGAGCCGTACCGCCCGCTGGCTGTCCGAGACCGGACTGGCAACACCCTATCCCGACGATGGCGGCTTGTTCGCCCGAGCGGCAGCCGATGGCGATGCAATCGCGGCAGCGTATGAAAATTGTGACTTCGCCCGGGCTATGCGGCTGATTATGCAGGCGGCCGACCGAGCCAACCTCTACGTCGATCAGGAACAGCCCTGGAAGCTCGCCAAGGAGGGGCCAGCGGCAGCCGCCAAGCTGCAACAGGTCGCCTCAGTCGCGATCAATCTCTTTCGGCAGTTGGTTGTCTATCTGACGCCGGTGCTCCCAAGGCTGGCTGAGGAGGTGGGCCAGCTTGTAGGTGGCTCGATCGATCACTGGAGTCAGTCACAAGCACCGCTGACAGGGATTCCAGTCAGTCGTTTCCAGCCGCTGATGCGGCGAATCGAGCCCAGCCAGATCGACGCCCTGCTACGGGCTTCCGCCGCCAGCCCCCCCAATGACCCGAAAGGAACGTCCATGACGGAATCACCGACAAGTTCTGCCACGCCCACCGATTCCCCTGCGCCGCTTGCGGCTGAGCCACTTACCGAAACCTGCACCATTGAAGACTTTGCCAAGGTCGACCTGCGGGTAGCTCGGGTGGTAGCAGCCGAAGAGGTCCCCGAGGCCCGTAAACTTCTTAAGCTCACCGTGTCACTCGGCGGCGATGACCGACGAACCGTTTTCGCAGGCATTAAGAAGTTTCACCAACCGGAGGATCTCGTCGGCAGGCTGGTGGTGGTGGTGGCGAACCTCGCCCCACGGCAGATGAAGTTTGGCCTCAGTGAGGGCATGGTAGTGGCCGCCAGCGGCGCGGGAGCCGAAGGTGTCTTCCTGCTTTCCCCCGACAGCGGCGCCCTCCCCGGCATGCGGCTCGGCTAGCTGCTAAAATTTTGTAGCTTTGAATTACGATGCCGCAGGGGAGATTTGGTCATGAGTGCGAAGACGATCCTGTTTCCGACCGATTTTTCGACGGCCAGTGATGCCGCCCTGATCCATGCCGAGGCGTTGGCCAGGCAGTCGGATGCGAAGCTGCTCATCATCCATGTTGAGGAACCACCACTGGCTTACGGTGGAGGGGAACTCTACTACGGACTGCCAGAGCCGAGTTCTGAGCGGATTCTGCAGATGCTTGAAGACGTCCGGCCCTCTGATCCCAAGCTGCCCTTTGAGCATCGTCTGGTGATGGGGGATCCCGCCGCTGAAATCGTTCGAATCGCCGAAGAGGAACCGGTCGAACTGATCGTGCTGGGAACGCACGGCCGCACGGGGGTAAGCCGACTGCTGATGGGCAGCGTTGCCGAGTTGGTGGTCAGAAGGGCAACCTGCCCGGTGTTGGTCTACCGCGAGCGAGAAGAGAAACTCGCCTCAAAGGAACCGGCCGCGGCAGGTGGCTGACAGCATGTCAGTACGTCCAATGCTTGTGCAGCGGGCGGCTGTCCGAGCCACGCTGCGAAACTTCCTCGATGGCCTCGGATTCGTCGAGGTCGATACGCCGGTGCTTTCCTGTGAGGTGCTGCCTGAGGCCCACATCGAGCCCATCACAGTTTCGACCGACAATGGTCCGGCACGATTCCTTCAAGCTAGTCCCGAGGCGCTGATGAAACGACTGCTGGCCGCAGGGGCCGGCTCGATCTATCAGTTCTCTCGCTGCTTCCGGGCCGGGGAGCGGAGCCCCCATCATGACACTGAGTTTGTGATGCTTGAGTGGTACCAGCCCGGAGTCACCCTCACCGAAACGGCGACGCTGCTTGAACAACTGTTCGCAGAATCGCTCGGTACCACAGGCCTTGAGCGGACCAGCTGCACCGCTGCCTTTGAGCAGTTTCTCAGAGTCGATCCTGTTACCGCCGATGCTGATGGCATGGCAGCAGCGGTCGAGCAACAGGGATTGCAACTACCAGAAGGGCTGGCCGACCTTCCCGCTTCAGCCCGCTGGAGCCTCTGCTTCAACCTGCTGCTGGCTGAGGTCGTTGCCCCACAGCTCGGGCATGGTCGGCCAACGATGCTTGAAAGCTGGCCGGCAGCTGAGGCAGCCTTTGCCAGACTCGATCAGCATGATCCAAGGCTGGCACAACGCTTTGAGGTCTTTGTCAAGGGCATCGAGTTGGTCAATGGCTGGGAAGAGGAGCCCTCACCAGCCGTCCTCCGCAACCGTATCGAGGCCACCAACGCCATCCGCAACGCTGACGGTCGTCGGGTGCTGCCACTCCCCAAACAGCTATTGGCCGCTCACGGCGAATCCATGCCCGAAGGCGTCGGTGCCGCCCTGGGATTCGACCGTCTCGTGATGCTTGCGTCAGGCAGCGAGTCGATCGATCAGGTTCGGGGATTCTCTTCGGCAGACGCCTAAGAGCTACTCATCCGGATCGAACCGGATGATCCGCCAGCGTTCCACCAGTTGCGTGCCCGTCGCTCCGGGCGTCAACAATGGGACTCGTATAGTTTCCGGTCGGACCATCAGTTCAACCTGTTGAGGTCGCCCCGTAACAGCCGCTCCATCACAATCGCTGAGTGCGAGCGTCACTCGCCAACTGCCGGCGGCATACGCATCGTCACGGCGGCAGCCTGCCACGACTACCTCACGACAGCCCTCAACCACCATGACACTCGGCAGTTCCCGAAATGCCTTGAGGGCCAATGAGTCGTCCTGCCGCTCTGCGGCATCATGCGCATGCTCGTCTGCATGATTGTGCGGTTCTCGCCCGCCTTCAGCAAAGGGGTCATCCGCAGCCGGTAGAGCAGCCGGCGCACAAAAGTCGTGAGCTTCAGCCCAACGACCCGCATGAACGGCCTGCTGCCAGCTGCTGGCTGTTTCGATCGCCCGCGCTCGACCAATCCAGTGATCGGTCACGGTAAACCCGATTGCCTGGCAACCGAACCCAACAGCCAACGCGAGGCCTGACAAAGCCAGGGCCCGACCGGCTTTGGGGGGTGTACCGGTCGCCGTGTCCCGCAACGCGACGGCAGCAAGCCCGGCGGCCAACAGCGGAACGACCCAGAGCACCTGACTCGTCAGTGCCAAAGCCGAAAGACCACCACCGACCAGTGCCAACACCGCCGGTGTACTCACCGGCCGGTACGACAGCTGCTCATCGTAGCCTTCATCCAACGGCGTCATGCTCTCATCCCCCGTCAACCAGTCTCAGCCACTACCCACTCCGTCGCGGTGATGCGGTTCGGTTTTTCTTCTTCGATGTGAACACTCGCTGCATTTCGTCTAGTGAACTCACTCCGGCAAGCACCAACTCCATGCCGTACTCCCGCATCCCCCGGAAGTTATCTTCACCAGCCGCCTTGCGAAGCTCTGCCGGTTCGGCCCGCCGGGCAATTTCCTTCCGCAGCGGCGTTCCGGTGGCCATTTCAAATGCCCCCGTTCGACCAAGAAAACCACGCCCCGAGCAGAAGCGGCAGCCACCGTGCTCAGAAACATTCTTGATGTGCGGCACGTCCTCAGCAGTTTTGCCGAATTTCTCAAGCAACGGCAGGGGAGGCTCTTGCTCTTCAGCGCACTTCGGACAGAGTTTTCGAACCAGTCGCTGGGACACTGAACCAAGGAAGCAGCGGGCCAGATCACTGGGCTTGATGCCAAGTTCGAGAAGTTTGCCGATGGCATCAATGCTGTCGTCTGCTGGTAGGCTGACGATCACAAGCTTGTCCTCAAGCGCGCGGCCTACCAGATCGGCAGCCAACTCGGGGTCGGCCAGCCGCCTCGTGACAAACCCACTGGGGTAGGACAAGGCTGCCTTTTCAACTGCGGTCACCGGCGTCTCGCCGGCTCCAGCATCGTACTTCTGAACCTTCACATTCTGGACTTCGGCAGCCTGCTCACCGGCTTCCTCAATCGAAACAAAATCCCGCATCAACCGATCGGCAGCTGTCACGACCATGTCGAAGCAGGTCGAGAGCCCATGCCCTGGCGCCGCCGAAACGAGCACCAGCCCCCGTTTGAGGTTGACCAGCCGCCGCAATCGCTCCAGCATTTCGGCCGGCATGCCGAGATCCTCAGCCGACTTGAATTTGGCGGGCGGTGTTTCGAGTTCGAGAGCGAACTGTTCTCCCGCTTTGGTCATTTTTGTCGCCAGCCGACAGCCGCGCTGCTTGCCGTCAACCGTGATTGCGAATGACCCTTCCTGGGGCCGTCCCCGCTTTTTGGGTGACAGCCCAGCCAGCCGCAGCAGCATCGTCAACACCTCAGCACCGGTGGCGGGATCGAGCGGCGGGGCATCGGCCCAGACTTCCGGCCGGCCGCCCTTTTTCGAACGCTTCGGTAGACCGCCTTCGCACACCCGCACCGGCTGTTTGACACCATCGACTTCATGGCGAACATGCAGCCCACCTGACGTGTCATCAAGCAGAATGGTTGGCACGCGAGCTGCCACGCCCTCGGCCAGGATTTTCACGAGTTCCTTGCTCAGTGGATTCTCGGTGACCTTTTCTACCAGCAGCGTGTTTTCTTCGGGTACTTCACGGCAGGTAGCAACCAGTTCGATCTCCGGCAGCTTTGCAACCACCTCCCCGGTATCGTTGAGCGCACGGGTCCGTGCAATGAAATAAACCACTAAAGGCAGCAGCCAGTCAGCCGCCAGCACACCCAAGCCCAGCCAGAGCCCGCCCGCCTCGAGGAAGGCATATTCAGTCCAGTTGAGTCCGACTGCCGCGAGCAAAACCACCATCAGGAAGGCATAGGGGAAGACAATTATCTTCTTCCATTTCTTGCTGCCCATTCCCTGTCGCCGGGCGTCCCCAACAATCCACCAACTTGTACCGGCCCAGAGCAGACTCACCACTCCCAGGATGACACCCCCCACGATCACGGTGTTGAGTTCAAGTTTAAGTTCGGCCTTGTCCTGGTCGTTCTCGGCAGCTTCGTCTCCCTGCTTGTCAGCTGCTGCGGCCGGCTTGGCCTGCGGAGCCTGCTGGGCAACCGCGGTCGCCGGGCTAAGGACCACCGCAACCGACCAAACGGCGACGCCCAGCCAACGGCTGAACTGCCTCCGTGAACCGGTTTTTCCAAGCACGCTCGTCACATTCCTCTCCCGCAGTATCTCCTCGGCCAGCC
>RFVE01000076.1 GCA_009922585.1 Planctomycetia bacterium | reverse complement strand
TTTTATTCGTTGAACGAGGTGAGGTTTGTCATCCCGTCCAACGGCGGCCTGTACGACGGGCAGTTTTCAGCGAATGAACTCCTGTTTCAGATCAGAATCTACGAGCCATTCCGTGGACTTGGCCGTAGCTAGGTTGCTGCATGATTGGCCGACGCGGCTGTGAACCAAGTTTTCTGGTGATACACCTCCGAACGCATCCGCGGCTTCTGAGCCGTGGACCGAAAAAGCCAGCGGCCACTCTCCAGATGATTCTCGAGGGTGGCCGAGTGTGGCTTGATGATGGCCGCTCAGTCGTTGCGGCGTTAGACGCGATGGATCTCGTAGCCAGCCCGCGGTGTGCGTGACGCCATCGCGGCGGCCTGCTCATCGCCGGTGATCTGCTCGGTGGCCGGATCCCATTGGATCGTGCGGCCGAGCCGGGCGGCAATCGCCGTTAGGTGGCAGGTGTTCATCGCGATCACGTGGCTGTAGACGTCGGAGACGGGGAGGCCGCCTTCGCGGATACAGCGGTAGAAGTTGTGCTTGTGGCCCTCAAATGGCTTGCCTTTGTAGAGGCTGACCACATCGTCGTCACCGTAGGCGTCCTTGTCCCATCCTTCCTCGACCGGTGTGCCCGTGATTTTGCCACGGTTGACGAAGAGTTTGCCGTTCTCTCCTTCGAAAAGAATCCCGTTGTCGCCACGGCTGGTGACGTTCATCTCCACGCCGCTGCCGAACGTGCACTTCACGGCAAAGTCGTGGGAGGTGTTGTAGGAGTCGTCTTGGGTTGGATACCCGTCTTTAAATGGCACTGGATGCTTGACGTCGGTGCCGTCGATGGTCAGCGGCCCCTTGCCCAAGGCGTCCTCCTGCAGGGCCCACTGTGCGATGTCGACATGGTGGGCTCCCCAGTCGGTGAACTTTCCGCCGGAATACTCATACCACCAGCGGAACTCGTAGTGACACCGCTTCTCCCGGTAGGGCACCTCGGGAGCTTGGCCGAGCCACATCTCCCAATCGAGCTCCTTCGGTGGCTCGATTACTGGGAATGGCCCACCTTTGGGACTGCCATTAATGCCGACGGTAACCTTTTCAATTTTGCCGAGCAGCCCCTTGTGGACCATGTTCACCGCCCGAAGGAAGCGGTTGCGGTCGCTTCGCTGCTGCGTGCCGATGAAAAAGACCTGTTTGGGATACTTTTCCGCAGCGGCCCGTACGAGTTGGTTTTCTTCCAGCGTCAGCGAGAGTGGCTTCTGGCAGAAGACGTGCTTGCCCGCCTCGAGGGCCTCGATTGCGATCTTTACGTGCCAGTGGTCAGGGGTGACGATGCTGACAATGTCAATGTCGTCGCGGTCGAGTACACGGCGGTAGTCGGCGTACATGTCCGCCTTGCCTTTGCCGATCCGATCGTGGTTCTTGGCTCGCTCAGCATGACGGCTGTCGACGTCACAGACCGCCACCACATCACCAAACCCAGCGTGCCCTTGGGCATCGCCGGTGCCCATGCTGCCGACCCCGATGCAGCCGATTGTCGGGCGATCAGTCGCAGCCTGGTTGGCGAACGCTTTCTGCGTCCAGGGAAAAGTAACTGGAATCCCAGCAGCCGCACCGGCAACCGCTGAACGATGAAGAAACTGTCGTCGGCGAAGGTGGGCTGGCGATGATCCATTGCTTTGCGATGCTGGTGTACGGCGCGTCATAGTCGGTACTTTCTCCAAAACGTGTCTGGTGCGGCTGACCCAGCGTCGGCAGCGACCCACCCTGACAGGTGGCGATTGTATCTGGCCAAACGATCGCGGGCCACTTGGGGAAAAGGCTGCCCAGCGGCGTGTTTCCCGTCGCAGCCCTCCTAACGAAAAGGGAAAGGGGGCCGGCGGTCTCTTCCTTTCGGGTTTTCCGCGGCCGACCACGCGGGCGAAGGGTAGAGCCCGTTTCGGAACGCCGCCCTTGCCCTTGCGTCCACTCAGCACCGCCGTAAGGATGGCTGCATCCGACGCACTCGCGAAGTGCGGCCAGGTCCTCCTCGCTCAGCGGCTTATTCAGGCACTTTCGTTAGTGTGGCGTGCGGGCAATCGGCCAGGGAGAAAGCAGAACAGATGCTTGCCGCTGGCGTACACCGAGCTGATACGCTGGAGCAGTGGGTTACGGTCAGCCTGTCGATTCGGTCCGATGACCGACCATGCCAGAGGCTGCAGGAAAGGAAAACAAGAGATGCAGTTCATATCGGCGTTGATGATGTTGTCTCTGTCCTGCCAATTGGTGGTCCAAGAGACTGGGCAACGCCCCCTATTCGGTTTTGCAGCAGCTGACGCTGGCCAAAAATGGCAGACAGTGAATGACGGGGTGATGGGCGGGGTCTCAGATGGCCGCTTCAGGATCACTGATGATAGAACGATGGAGTTCTTTGGTGCACTCTCGCTTCAAAACAACGGCGGCTTTGCATCGGTCCGGAGCAAGCCTGCGGATTTCTCTATTCAACCCGGCGACGTGATTGCAGTGCGGGTAAAGGGGGATGGCCGGCAATACGTTTTGAATCTCTACACGAAGACCCGCCGGATGGCTTTTTCATACCGGGCTCCCCTGCCGACAACGCGGGGCGAGTGGACGGAAACGCGGGTTCCGATTGAGGATTTCATCCCAACAGCGTTTGGCCGACGGGTTCAGGGGATGGGGGCCGTGCCCCCAGACCAGATCATCGGCATTGGTTTCATGCTCAGCGACAAACAGGCAGGTCCTTTCAAATTAGAAATTGCGTCGGTGGGTGTTATGCCGGCCGAAAAGTAGGCCGCCTCAGAGTCACCTGCGGTGATGCAACAGCATTAGTGCCGAGATCGACGCTTGCAGGCGAGACGGCGGCGAACATTACTGGTCATTCCTGCCGGGGAGCGTGACTTGCGGATGCGGCGTGGGATACCCGATCGCCGCGTCCAGGCGGAAGAAGGCTCTGTTTCGGTGGCATGTGTCGCTTCAACCGCAGCCAGAACGTGCGGCGGGACGACCGGAAGAAGTTGTTCGGGCGTCACCACCGGGCAGGTGGGTTAAACGCTCCTAATGGCCAGCCCGGAATTTTCGGCCGCACGGCAACCAAGCACTTGCAAATGCCGTAAATCTGTCATGATGTCACCTCAGAGCGTCGCACTCGGCGGTGAACCGGATCTCCGGGACCGCGTATCTTTCATCTCCGTCGACGCGGAGATGTCGTGGCGTACTGAATCATGTTGCTCGTCGACACCTTCGTCGGCCCGAGTGTCATTGAGGGGGTTGGTGTCTTCGCTGCCGAGCCAATTAAGGCCGGACAGGTCATCTACCGATTCGACCCCTACTTCGATCGACTCATCTCGCGGGCTGAACTCGCATCGTTCCCGGCATCGATCCGCCGGTTCGTGGATCGTTACACCTACCCTCATCCGACCGACCGGCTGATGCTCGTGCTTGACGTCGATAACGGGCGGCATATGAATCACTCTCGCGAGCCGAACACAGACTTTCGCGACGCGACCTTCGGCTACGCGATCCGGGACATCGCGTCGGGTGAAGAGATCACCTGCAACTACGCGGACTTTGAGCCGGAATTCGAGATGTTGCCCTCATTGGTCAATGCCTTCACTCGGCAGGCGTTCGTCGAAGTGGAGCAACGCTTGCATTGGCCGGCGACCGGTGATCAGGTCGCTTCAATACGCCCTGAAGGCTTTGGTCGGGTGGTCTCAGCCGGGCCGGAAGATCAGATGACTCAGTAGGCAAACAGGCCGAATCATGGGAGAGCCATTGAGGGTCTGGCTTCTCGAGTTGATACGGTCGTCGATGAGTCCGGCTGTTAACTGCGGCTGCGGTCGGCGGGAGGTAGACTCGAAGCGCTATCGGTCAACTCCTGCGCGAGTCCATCAAGCCACCAAATAATCATGCCGCTGTCGCGAAATAGCTATGGTTTTCTGGGCTATCTTCTGGTCCTTGTGCCGCTGGTCTGCTACTCGCTGGCCTCCTGGTTTGCTGCCGAGGTGATTGTTGGCAGCGCTACTGAAGCGGCGGCGAATCGCCGTGCGGCAGCGGCAACGACAGCCGAAGCTAAGAGCAGCTATGCCCGCCAGTGGGTGCTCGAGAAGATGACATTTGGCTACTTCGAAGGAGCCAGCCTCGCCGATGCCGACTATGAACAGGCTGTAGCCATCGCTAACGAGGCACACAGCCGGACGATGCGTTTTGGTTGGTGCCTCGTCGGCCTGACGATTGCCTTCATGGCGTTCGCGAGCCTCACAGCCCGAAGAAGCGGCGGTTACGGTGGCTGGCGATACGTTGTCCGTCATGCAACGGCGACCTCACTGATTCTGTTTGTGGTCGGTGTCACAGCGACAGCTGTTTCCTTGATCGCCTACAGCAACGTGCCGGTGCTGGGGCGGGTAATTTTCAAATATGAGTCAAAGGGCATTGCCGAGGCGATTAGCCGCCTTTTCAACTCGGGCAATGTCGTCTTGGGCGGGCTCATCATGCTGTTCTCGATCGTGATCCCGCTGATCAAAGCCGCCTTGTTGCTGATGGCCAGCACGACCTCGCGCAACTGGCACGATGCGGCGATTCGTGGGATTCAACATTTCGGGAAATGGTCGATGGCCGATGTTTTCGTGGTGGCGGTGTTGCTGGCAATTTTTGCCGTGGGGAGTGATGCAACCACTGACGCTCATGCTGGGCCGGGGCTCTTCTTCTTTGCCGGCTATTGCCTGTTGTCGATGGCCGCAGCAGCGGCGCTCGGGAAAAGCAGTCAGCGGCCACCAGTTCCGGCTTTCCTAGAGTGGCGACTGTGGCAAACCGCTGACGGCGATCGCAGGCAGGAAGCTGCTGTTGTGGCTGTCGATGGTGATGTTGTGCGTGTGATCACCCGCCAAGGACGTCGCGGGCGGATCGAACTGGTTTCGCTTTCAGACGCGGATCGCGTCTACGTGGAGGAGTGGCAGAAGGTCGCGACCGAGCCGGTCTTTGAAGCAGATGACTGAACAGAGGCCGCGTTCCAGGAGGGTACGCGAATTGGCTAGCAGCCACATTGGAATTGTGGTGCCCCGCAAGGGGTTGTGGGTTCGAATCCCATGCCCTCCGCTTTAAGACATGTGCCGCTTGGCATGCTGATAGTCGCCATGAAGACTTGATGGCATAGTCAACTTCCCTTACACCGCTTGCAGCGGACATTCCGGCTCTTTTTCCTGCATGGCGGTTTTGCTCGACATCAAGAACGCCTCGAAGCGGTACGGCGACCAAATTCTGCTTGACGAGGCCTCGGCAACTGTCACCGACGACGGCAAGGTCGGCTTCGTCGGCCGCAACGGGGCCGGCAAAAGCACGCTGCTGCGAGTCATCCTCGGTGAGGAGGAGCTCGACGGCGGCGAGGTTATCCATCACCCCCGGCTGCGGCTGGGCTACCTGCGGCAGCACGATCCGTTCCTCCCCGATGAGTCGGCCCTCGACTTCCTGATGCGAGACAGCAGTCAGCCCGACTGGAAGTGTGGTGAAGTGGCTGGCCAATTTGAACTCAAGGGCAACTACTTGCACGGTCCCGTCCGGGAACTCTCCGGTGGCTGGCAGACTCGGGTCAAACTCACTGCATTACTACTGCACGAGCCGAACCTCCTGCTGCTCGACGAGCCGACCAACTTTCTCGACCTCCGCACCCAGATGCTGTTGGAGCACTTCCTGCGGACGTTTCAAGAGGCCTGCCTGATTGTCTCGCATGACCGCGGCTTCCTCACCGCCACCTGCGATCGCACCCTCGACCTTTCCCGCGGCAAGCTCACCACCTACCCCGGCAAGATCGACGCCTTTCTCGACCATCAACGTGAGCAGCGGGAACACCTGCAGCGGGTAAACGCCGCCACCCTCACTAAGAAGCGGCAACTGGAGCGATTCATCGCCAAGAACCGGGCAAAGGCATCGACCGCCTCGCAGGCTCGCTCAAAGGCCAAGCAGTTAGAGCGGCTGGAAATCGAGGAGATTGCCAGCGATGCCCCCACCGCCGCCATCCGCTGTCCTGAAGTCTCCCCCCGCCAAGGGCCCGCCGTTCGGTGCACTGATCTGGCCATCGGCTATCCCGACCACACGGTTGCCGAAGACGTTGTCGTGGAGATTGACCACGGGCTGCGGGTGGCGATCGTCGGTGACAACGGTCAGGGCAAGACCACGTTTCTGCGGACGCTGGTCGGCTCGCTCGAGCCGGTCGCCGGCCGGTTCAAGTGGGGCTATGGCTGTGAGATCGGCACGTATGCCCAGCATGTATACACCACGCTGCCCGAAGACGAGACCGTGCTTGGCTATCTGGAACGCGTTTCGGCTCTCGGCACCAAGACCCAACGAATCCTCGATCTGGCTGGGGCGATGCTGTTTCGCGGCCAGGCGACCGAGAAAAAAATACGGGTGCTCTCCGGCGGTGAACGGGCCCGGCTCTGCCTGGCCGGGCTGCTGCTGGGTGATTTCAACGTGTTGGTACTCGACGAACCCGGGAATCATCTCGATGTCGAAACCGTCGAAGCCCTCGCTGCCGCCCTGCAGGACTATGCCGGTACCGTCATCTTCACCAGCCACGACCGCTCATTCGTTGAAGCGGTCGCTAGCAGTGTGATTGAGGTGGCTGCTGGCCGCGTCGTGCAATATCCAGGCAGCTACCGGCAGTATCTCGAGCGGATGAACGCCGAAATCGATGCCGCCGAGGTGAGTCGCCCAGCAGCACGTGCGAGCGGCGGACCTGCTCCGAAGCGTCGGCAGACCGACGCCAACACCGACCGGCGGCTTCGCAAGGAACTGGCTGCAGTCGAAAAGACGGTAGCCCGGCTCGATGGTGAAAAGCGGCAGTTCAACGAACAACTGCTGGCAGTGACCAACGCCGAGGACGCGGTGAAGCTCCATGCTGAGCTAACCGCAATCACTGATCAGTTGGCCGCGGCCGAGGATCGCTGGCTGGAATTGCAAGAAATGCTGGCTGACTGAGCATGCAGGCGTTCTGTCGGCGAACGGTTTGAAGAGATTGTCCGCTCTCATTGGGGTTACGCTCCAGCCAGTCGTGATAAATCGGCGGGCGGCCGGAACCGGCCCTCAGGAATGAAGCGGTTGCGGTGATACGGTAAGTGCCCCGGCAGTTGCGGGTCTGTCATCACGAAATCTTCTGGCCGGGTGACGAGTGCCAGTGGCCGGGCGGGGATGCCGCGGCGGTCGAGGAAGTCGAGCCGGTCGTATAGCTCCAGCGGTGACTCATAAAACGCTGGAAGTTCGGGGACGTCGGGGTTCGGATCAACCGCTGCCAAGCCACCACCCGGCCCGCCGAGCCTCTGTGGCTGATAGAGTAGTGACCATCCGTAGATGTCGGCGTCGCAATGTTGAAGTTGTAGGGCTGGCTGGTCCTCACTGAGCGGTCGCAGATCAGCCCCGCAGAGCAGGCCGAGGCAAAGCCGCTGGGTTGCGGACCGGGCTGGAGGATTGGCAGCATCGCCGCCGTGTCGTCCGTCCGTTTGGCACGGTCCGTGAGCCGGCCTCGAACGGCTGGCTGCCGCCCAGGCCCGCGGCCATAACCAGCCGGTTGGCACGACCGGGACCAGCCATTCACCGCTCCTTGCGGCCGATCGCAGTAACCGGATGCAGCCGATCACCAATGGGCGATACGTTTTGTGCGAAGTGGCTGCGTCAATGCGGCTGCATGGGGTTATGGGACGGACCAGGCGAACGGTTGCAGTCTGCATGGGCGGCGGTTCCTTGCGGTAAATGACAAACGCTGAGAGGCCGCCAGGCGTGGTTTTGCGGCCTGGGTAGACCGTAGGGCCAGAGTTGGACAACGTTGGTCCCGCGTCACGCATTTTTTCCAGTCAGCAGGCTGGGTGCCGCGGGCCGCGGCTGGCGGGTAGTCTGTGGAGGTTGGCTCTCCCGGCACCCCATTTCCCCTCACTGGCCGACCGTCCATGGACTCCATCAGCCGCCACGAACAGCTGCTTCGGGTGTTCCATCTGATCGACATGCTGTTCTCGGCCCGGCAACCGCTTTCGGTGGCCGAACTCAAACGGGAACTGCAGGACCGGCGGGTGATCGATGAGATGTCGGATAAGAACATTCGCCGCGACATCGAGTTCCTGGAAAAGTTTGGCTATTCGATTGTCCGCTCAAAGAAGCGGTCGCCCCGGGGTGGTAGCTGTCTGGCCTTCGCCATCAGCATCGGTCCCGGCAAGGCCGAACTGCGGCCGCCGGTCATCGGGGTAGTGGAACTCCTGTCACTGGCGGTGGCTCGTGATTTCCTGGCTCCGCTGCCGAAGAAAAGCATCATTCAGCCTGAGGCCCTCGTCGTCTACGAAGGCAGCATCTATGTGGCGGCTTACCGGTCCGCGGCCGAGCCCGCGGCCGAGCAGATTCGGTTTTACAAGCTTGACCGCATCAGCGACGCCCGGCCGTCGTCGCGGTCGTTCGAGCGTCGGCCCCAGCCGGTTGAGGAGCTACTCGCCGATAGCATGACAATGTTCCGTGCTGCTGAGCCGCCCCGTCGCTATCGGCTACGGATTGCCGCTGAGCGGGCCCGCTGGGCGGTCGAAAAACCCTTTCATCCTGGGCAGATTGTTCGGCCGCAGGCCGACGGCAGCCTCCTGCTCGAGATTCCGCGGGCTTGGGACGATGAGATGCTGCCGCAGTTGCTGGCCCTTGGCGAGCATGTCGAGGTGCTCGAACCCGAGGAGGCCCGTGACCGGCTGCTTGAGACCGCCCGGGCGATCATCGGCAAGTACGCCTGCCGGCACATTCAGGAGTTCGATGCTATTTACGCGAAGCGGGCCACGGCCGATTTAAGTTGATGAGGTTCAGTTGGCCAGCAGCCGTTCGACGGCTGCCAGGGGCACCTCCAGCCAGTCCGGTCGGTGGTGGAGTTCATAGGCCAGTTCATAAAGGGCCTTGTCGAGCGTGAAGGCGTCGAGCAGCCGGCGTGCCTCGCTGGGATCGGTCGGCCAGAAGCAATGACCGGCAGCTGTCGTTTTGTAGGCCTGCAGAAAGGCTGCCGTGAGGGGGCCGGCTTCCAGGGGGCGGTTGCCCGGCTGCCGACCAAGGTGCCGGGCCAGGTAGTCAAACGACCGGCAGACGCCGGTCACGTCTTTCAAGGCACTGGTCTTGGCCCGCCGCTCGGCAAGCGACCGTGAGGGCTCGCCCTCAAAATCAATCACCCAGAGTTTTTTCGTGGTCGGGTCGATCAGCACCTGGCCCAGGTGATAGTCGCCATGGACTCGAATGAAGCTGGCTGCGAGTGGCTGGTGGCCAATCTGCTGCAGGTGAGCGATGATAGTCGGCCGCGCGTCGAGCACGGCCTTCACTCTCTGCTTGAGGGCCGCCGGGCAGCCGTCAGCCAGTTCCGTAAAGACGCTATCAGCGTGCTCCACCATTGCCTCGGCTAACCGCTCGGTGTCGGCAGTGGTCGGCTGCTGGGGCTGAAAGGCTGCATGATGATCCTGGCCCGCCAACGCCGCGTGCATGCTGGCGGTCAGCCGGCCTAGGTCGGCGGCGACAGAGACGAGTTCCTCCAGCTGACAATTCACCTGTTGGCTGCGGGTGCAGAGATAGTCCCAGAGGCTTTCAGTGCCAACGAGGCCGGCATGGACAGTGGCGACCACACCCGACTCCCCTGCTCCGCCGGCCGGCTGATACTCAACCCAGCCCAACAACGGGGGTGAGCCGTCAAAGCCGCCGCGAGCCAGGAAGGCACCAACCTCAACCTCTGGCTGAATGCCGGTGCGATAGCGGCGGATCAGCTTGATCAGCACCGGCGGCCCGCCTTCGCCGTTGTCAGCAGCCGCCACCAGCAGCGATGTGTTTGATGCGTCGCCACCCAGCGGCAGGATTTTCAGCGGAGGGTCGTCGGCCCCGAGCGCCGCGCCGGCCGCAGTTCGCCGGCCCACGAGCCGCCCGTTTCGGCCAGGCCGTTCAGCCTCCCAGCTGATCAGCGTGAGCAGCCAACTGGCAAAGTCGGGACTGGTGGCGGCGTCGCCGTCGCTGAGGGACCCATCAGCCTCAGACCGTCGCTGAACCGGCACCACGTAGCAGCCGCGGTGGCTCTGGCCGGCCAGTTTGACGAGCAGCAGCCTAAGGTCGGTTGCGTCAGTCCCCTCGGTCAGCAGAACCTCTTCAAACAGTTCCAGCCGACAGGCTCCTTCAGCGATGTTCTTGTCGGCAAACCAGCGGGTGGCCGGCAGCCAGCGAGAAATCGCTGCGATGGTGTCGGTGTCAGCCATCGGTCGCCTCAGGCAGAGTGAGCTGGGTGGGGGCTTTCACCAGCCGGAGCACCGCGACTGGTCGGGCCGGTGTGCAAGTAATATCGATACTGTCGCTGGTGACGCTGGCGGTGCTGCCATCGACCAGCGGGATGGCCTGAAGCGGCATGTCGGCGTCGATGCCGAGCTGCTCCCGGTTCACGTAGACGCTGCCCCGGCACCGCTGCTGCGGCTGCAGGTTCACCACCACCACCACTCGATTCCCGCTTTCGGCATCAAAGCGGCACCAGGCCAGGAGCTGATCGTTGTCGGTTGGCTGAACCAGTGGTGGCCGCACCCGGGTCAGGGCCGGCTCGGTGCGGCGGATTGTATTGAGGGCGGTGATGAACGGTGCGAGGCTGTCGGGCTGATGGAGGTTCCACTGCCTGATCTCGTACTTCTCTGAGTCGAGATACTCTTCGCTCCCGGGCTCGCGGGGTGTCGCCTCCAGCAATTCCATGGCCGGGCCATAGATGCCCCAGTTGCCCACCGACAACGCCGCCAGCGTCAGCCGTGCCATGAACATTGGCCGGCCTCCCTCCTGCAGTGTTGCGTGCAAGATGTCAGGCGTGTTGGTGAAGAAATTGGGGCGGAAAAAGTCACTCACCGGCGGGGTGGACACTTCGGTCAGATAGTCGCTCAGTTCCCGCTTTTCTGTCCGCCAGGTGAAGTAGGTGTAGCTCTGGGTGAAGCCGAGCTTGGCCAGCCGATACATCGTCTTGGGGTCCTGGTATTTCTTGGGCGGGTTCTCGGCATAGCGGATGCTGCCGTCGGCCCGGTGGCGGAACCATTCCGGGTGCTCGGTCACCCAGGGGTGGTCGGGTGAGCACTGCAGGGCCAGGTCGAGCGCCAGTTCCATGCCATGTCGGGCCGCCTGCTGCCGGAGGTATTCAAAGTCGGCAAACGTGCCGAGGTCGGGATGGATCGCCGTGTGGCCGCCCGACTCTGAGCCGATACCCCAGGGGCTGCCGACGTCCTCCGGCGTGGCGGTGAGGGCATTGTTTTTGCCTTTCCGATACGCCTGCCCGATCGGATGAATCGGTGTCAGATAAAGCACATCAAAGCCCATGTCGGCGATGTAGCCAAGCTGATCCGCCAGGTCTCCAAGCGTGCCGTGCTGCCCCTCCGGGCCCCAGGACCGCGGAAAGGCCTCGTACCAACTGGCGAAGGCGGCCCGTTCACGATCCACCCAGAGCGGCCGAGGTGTCGTCAGCCAGGTTTCAAGGCTGCGGTCGGCATGGCGGCTCATCAGGGTGAGCAGCCTGTCGTCGTGCACCGTTTGCTGCCAGTCCTTGGGCGAGAGGGCCGCCGCAAAGGCAGCAAGTTCAGCCGCGTCGGCTGCTGGTGCCCGAGTTGCGACTGCGTCGATCAACAACCGACCCTCGGCCAGTTCACCGGCCAGATCGTCGCCTGCCTGTGCCCGCAGGGCCAGGTCACGCCGCCAACTGGCAAAGTAATCGACCCGGCCGCTTACCGTGTACTCCCAGGGGCCGATCAGTCCCGGCGTGAAGCTGGCCTGCCAGCGATCGTTGCCCTGTTCTCTGAGCGGGGTAAGGCGTGCCAGGCCCCTGGCACGGCAATCGATACACTGGTCCGCCACGGGAGGCGGCGGACGATTGCGACAGTCTACTGGTACGCGACGGCTACTTGATCGATCAAGAAAAAGGCTTTGAAAACACCTTTCCGTGGTCGTTCCCTCTTGGCCGTAAACCGTTTTCGGCCTCGGCGGGAATACTCAGTATTGTGCCGCAACACCTTCACGATGAAACCGAGTTCACCTGCCAGGCTCAGCGGGGTGGCGCGGCAGCGTATGGGAGAGAGCACGCGGACGACCACCCCTTTGGGCAGTGCACTAAGGGGTCGCCTCGCTCGCGCCGGAGAGGTCGATGGCGAACAGAGCAGCAGCTGTATCAAGGTTATCTGCCGTCAGTTGCTCCTCGCCGATGAACAGTCCAGTCTCATCAAGAATCCAGACGAAATACCCCCATTCGCTCACGTCGAG
>RFVE01000075.1 GCA_009922585.1 Planctomycetia bacterium | reverse complement strand
AGCCGTCATGGATAGCCTGCCAGGGCAGGCCGGTTCGCAGGTCACCACCGTTGCCCTCGAGGATGCCGAACTGGCCAACCACATCGTGAATCACCTTATTCCCACTGCCAAAAGCGAGGTTGTCGACGGCCGAGGCAAAGTACTGCAGGCCAATCCAGCTGGTCACAACCATCGGTGCGGTCATGATCAATTCCAGCACCTTTCCGTCAGGGTCTTTTGCCGGGCTGTATTCGTGCAGGAAGGCTCGGCCACCCAGGTCGAGCCCCGCTGTTCGGCGACGGTCAGCGATGATGAAGGCGGCGTTGTCGGCGAGCCCCCATTCTGGTCGGACCTCCGACCAGTCACGAGCTCGATGCGGCACGGCCTCTGCAGAATCCACTCCCAGACGATTGCTTCGTTCTTCTCGCGTTGCAATCGTGGCAGCAGCGGTCCAGCTCTGGACCTGTCTGAGGGAGCTGCGATGGGTCGCCGGACAGCCAGTGGTGCCGAAGAATTCGATCTCATCGGTTGTGGTGTGATGCACGGCCGCCACGAACCAGGTGTCGGCTGGAATGTTGATCCCCCGCTCGGCCAGCCCCGCCCGCACCTGAATGTCGTTGAGGAGAGCTACGGCAACGCGGGCATTTGGTTCCCCTGAGTGGCCACCGCAGGCACCACAGTCGTAGCCGGCCTGATAGGGGTTGTTCACCATTGAGGCGGCATGGCCGCAGACGGCCACAATCGCGGCAAACCGATCGGTCAGGCCCAGATTTCTGAGCATGCCTTCGGCCAGAGTTATCCGCTGCGTCAGAGGCAGCGGATCATCGACGCCATCCAGGTCGGGGCCGAGCCGGTGCTGCTCGTCGGGCGTGAGGCCGTCATGCCGAGGGTCAGCCACGGGTGGTGTCAGGGCCAACGAGTCGGTGAGAAGCTTTGGCAGATAGGTCAGCCCCAGCGACTCGACGAAGCTGAAGCACGAGATCGCCGACGACTGAAAGCCCTTCAGCCGCTCGAAGACGGGAAAGGCCGGCTGAATCAGCACCGGACAGTGGGCGGGGCCGTAGGCGGTTCCCAGTGGAACGAACTCCAGCGGCATCCCGAAGAAGCCAGCAAAGCCGCAGGTTTCAACTGCCGCACTCTGGGCTTCAAGGTGCCGTCGCATGATCTCGCTGCGGACATCGATGCAGAAGATCATCTGAAGGGTTGGCCGGCTGGGCTCGGCGGGCCGGTTGATCGAACTGATGCCTGCCAGGAGCCGGCGGCGATAGCTGATCTCGCCTGCGACCTGCAGCAGGTAACGGGCGAGAACGGTCTGTGGCGGGGGAGGAGGCTCAGGGTGTTCGGGTACTAGCCCGTGAGGCAATTCGGCTAGGTCCGTCGACTCAGCCAGGGCAACATCACAGGCCAGCCGGATAGCGAGCAAGCCCGTTAGGTCGTCAGCCACCGGCGGCGGCTCCTCAGCATGCCAGTCGAGATACCGGATGAAGGAGGCCCAGCCGGCGACTGAGAATAGTTCAGCCAACAGGAAGCGCTCGATGTGCGGCTCGGGTATGGCTAGCCTGACCAACAGGTCCGCGATTGCCTCGAATGGATCGGTTGGAAGCTCAGCGACGAGCTGCCGAAATCCCCGAATCCCAAGTTGGTCAAGTCGACGGCTGTACTGCGCCCGGTGCTGCCAGGCCTCGTAAAGCGGCAGGCCCAGCCAGGGGCTCTGCCAGCTTGCCTGGCCACGGTCGAAGTGGGCAGCACAGTGCCGGGAAATGTCGGTGATGATGTGGCTGGTCCAGCGAGTTCCCAGCCGCTCATCGACCAGTTCCGATACCGTGCGGTACCGCCGCTCAGCTGCCGGATCAGCGGGATCCTCGTTCAGTAGCTCCAGGCACTTCGTAACGGTGAGTCCAGCAAACCAGTCGGCATGCTCCTCGCGGCATTCGGTCAGAGCTTCCTCAAGATCGGCCGCTGAGATTGCCTCGGTGGTGAGGCGTTGGCGGAACCAGTCTGCGGCCGGCAGGATGTCACAGACACGGACATCGGCCAGCAGCTGACGGGCCACGAGAAACGGCCGGTCAGCCAGACCCAGAAACGGGTTGACTGCCACATAGTCGGCCAGTGGCCAGAGTGGAGGGACAATCGCTTCGAGGGCTGCCAGGTGAGGGAGCAGCTGCTCGGTGGTGAGCCGGGGCACTGTACTGGCGGCAGCTGTGGCTGGCGGTGTGGCGTGGTTCATCTGCGTCCTGCAGTCGAGGAAAGGGTGCGGACCAGTCTGATCAGGAGACGGCAGCCGGCTGGCCGTAGACCCAGCCAGTCAGCCGGCGAAATGGAATGTCGAGGTAAAAGCCGTTGTTCGCGTGGACATAAAAGACCTGTACCCAGTGCAGATGGGAAAAGCTCTGGATGAAGTTCTGGACCACGAAGATGACGACGAAGCTTGTGACCGCGACGATCCGAACGGTGAGATCGAGTGGTGAACGGTCGATCGGCCGCCTCGACATGGTGGCGGCAAGCAGATGATCGATGATTTCAAAACCGGTGAAATAGGCCACCGCTACTGTCACGGCGAGGGCAAGCCCTAGCCCCGCCAGTTTCCAGAGTCGGGTGGCAAAAAAAGTTGCCAGAAGATTTGTCAGGGCCAGAAGTAGGACAAACCCGAGCACGACGCCCCCGGGCTTTTCTGTGAGCGAAATACCGAAGCCGGCAAGGGTCAGCCCCAACACCCCGGCTGCCACCCCGACGGCCACAATGTCAGTGGCGACCACAGCTCGACCGGTTCGGGCCCGGGCCTGCGTCAGCTGCATCCGGGCGGCCTGCTCAAGCACACTGCCGGAGCTCAGGAAGGCATGAGCCTTATAGAGTGAGTGGGCAACAATGTGCAGGAGGGCTGCCGAGAAACCGCCCAGCCCGCACTGGAGCATCATGAAGCCCATCTGGGCGATGGTGGAAAAGGCGAGCGACCGCTTCACGCTGGTCTGGGAGAGCATCACGATGCCACCGAGCAGGGCCGTGATCGCCCCAATGATGGCCAGCAGGCTTAGCGCAACTGGTGAGAGGACGATCAAGGGGCTAAGCCGGATCACGAGAAACCCACCAGCATTGATGATGCCGGCATGCATCAGCGCCGAGACCGGCGTGGGGGCTTCCATCGTGTCAGGCAGCCAGCTGTGAAACGGAAACTGGGCTGATTTTGTCATGGCTGCCAGCACGAACAGGGCACCAATGGCTGAGACCAGCACCGACTTGGTAGCCGATTGCTCCTGCAGGGCGACTGCCTCAGCAAAGACCTCCGTGTAATCGAAGCTGCCGAAGGTGGCATAGGTTGCGGCCAGAGCAGCTAGCAGAAAGATGTCTCCAAGCCGGCTGATGAGAAACTTCTTCCGGGCGGCCCAGATGGCCCAGGGCCGTTGACGATGATGGGTGAGCAGCTGGTGCAGGCTGTAGCTGCTGAGAATCCACGCGACCGTGAACTGCAGCAGGTTGCGGGAGACGACCAGCAGCAGCACTGATCCAAGGGTGAATAGTATCCGGCAAAGAAAGCGGCCCTGCTGGTGATCACCATCAAGGTACCGAATCGAATAGCGGCTGATGATTGCACCAATGAAGCTGATCAAAATCAGCATGATCGCTGAGAGGCTGTCGAAGTAGACACCGATGTTAAAAGCGGGGAGCCCCGGCACCGTCACCAGGGGGACGTCAATGGCCGTTCCAATTGCAAGCCCGATGGCTACCAGAGCAGCGAGGCTTGCGGCCACGGCAGTGACTAAGAGCGACGGAGCGGCAACGAGCCAAGGGAAGATGCCGGCCATGAACAAATCCTTGGAAAGAGGGGATGCAGACGGGAACCTCTTCAGGCACAATACCGCATCGGCCTGCTGCTGACGAACCGATTCATCGTTGCGGCAGGTTGGTGAAGGTTGCAACGTGGGTGGGAATGATTTCTATCCGGCCAAGCCATGGTGTGATGGTCTGACGATGTGATCCAATCTGTCCGCGGAAAAATCCCTTGGCTTTCGGCATGCCGCATTCTGCGGCGGCAGACACTATCGATCATCCGCTTGAAAGGCATGGCATGAAAACAGGCAGAATTCGTCCGCTGGAACACCCGTTCGCGCGGGGCCTGATGGTCATCCTTGCCATGATCTGCACCAGGGGCGCTGACAGCATCGCTCGTGCCAACGAAAACCGCTGGGAGTCGGCTATCAAGGCGTTTGAGCAAGATGACCGGGAAACCGCCTACCCGGCTGAAGCGATTCTGTTTGTCGGGAGTTCCAGTATCCGGCTTTGGGATTCTCTGCCGACCGACATGGCTCCTTACCCGGTCGTGCAGCGGGGCTTTGGCGGAGCAGCGACCGCTGACGTCATCCACTATGCCGACCGGCTGCTGGGTAATCACCAGCCGCCGGCGGTTGTGCTCTTTGTGGCCAACGATATTCGTGGAAATGCCGAGAGCGACCTCTCACCAGCGACAGCCGCTGACTTGTTTGCCTCTTTTGTCAGCCAAGTGCACAGTCGTATTCCGGACACCACACTGTTCATTGTCGCAGTGACACCAACGGCAAGCCGTTGGTCGGTCTGGCCACAGATCCAAAAGCTTAATCATCTCCTTGCCAGACTTTGTGATGAGACGGCTGACACCGTCTTCATTCCGACTGCGGACATCTATCTTGGCCCTGACGGGCGTCCCCGTGACGAGCTGTTCCGCTCGGATCGGCTGCATCTCAATGCCGCAGGCTACGCGCATTGGACGAAGCGTATTCGTTCTTACCTCGACCCCTTGCTCACGTGCCGTGAGCGATAGCCATTGTTTCCAGACAGGAGAACCCAAGGGCTCATGTGGCACATTCTTTTGATTCTCGCGGCATTTTTCTGTGCCGTGCAGGCTGAGGCGGCCGAACTGGTGACGATCACAGAAGAAAATCTGGCAGGGCTCGCGGTGCCGGACGGGAAGGAATCAGACTGGATTTTCGGCGACACCCTGTTGGTCAATGACAAGATCTCAGCAGTCGTGGCTGCCAGTCGGCCCAGCCGTCATGCCAATATGACTGTCCGCAACGTCGGTGGCTGCGTCATCGACCTGACGCAGCGGGAGAAGCCAAATGATCAGCTAAGCTGTTTCTATCCTGGAGGAGGTTTCAGCTACAAGTTTGTCGGAGCGACCGTCGATGGCGTTGAAGTATTGGATAGTGGGCTGCGGCTGGCTCTGCAGGGCGCCAGTGTCAGTCTGCGGCTACGAGCCGATGCGGAGGCCGGCCGTCCACAGGTTGACCTCACCTACACGCTCCGTGACGGCGACGATTGTCTGCAGATTGCCACCCGCTACAGCAATCCCAATCCAGATCCGATCAGCGTAGAGGTTCGTGACCTGGTTCGTGCGGATCGAACATTTGTTTCCGGAGCCGACCAGCGGCGAAATGTGATTTGGTGGGACGATGTTTTCTTTGAGCAGACCTACGCGATTATTCCTGTAGGCTGTGACATTCTGTTTGCTGATGAGCCGGTTGAGAAACCCCGTCCGGTTCGGGCGCCAGTACGCTACGACGTTGGCAAGGCTGGAGCAATCACGCTTGAACCGGGGCAGGATCTGCTGCTGCGGCGGCAGCTCTTTCCGGCTCGGAATCTTCTCAACGCCCGCAGCCGAGCAGCTGCCATTGCAGGAGAGGCAACGGCATCGCTGAGAGTGTCGGTTCGAGATCCGGCCGGCCCAGTTGCCGGTGCAACGGTTGAGCTTTCGGAAGGAAGCCAGGTCTATGCGAGTGGTCGGACCGCAGCTGATGGGCATCTCGTCACAATGTTGCCCACCGGCAAAGAGGAGTGGCGATTCACCGCGAAGGCCGTGGGTCGTGGAGTGCTGACAGGTACGATCACGGCCGCCGAACTCGCTGCCGGAGCGAAGGTGCTTGAGTTGGGTGCCCCGGGGACAGTCGTTGCGAATGTCACGGATAGTTCCGGGCAGCCGATTCCCTGCAAGGTGCAGTTCCGGCCCCGTTCTGATCCCGGGTTTGCAGATCCAAAGACTCGTTTCGACGATCCCGATTTCGGTCCCGATAGTACGCATACGGCGGTAAAAAACCTGGTCTACAGCCACAACGGTCGGTTTCGGCAACCGCTCACGCCAGGGGACTATGACGCTGTTGTCAGCTACGGTACGGAGTACGACGTTGCCGTCATCCCGCTCACCATTGTCGAGGGGCAGGAGACGCCGCTTCGGGCAGAACTACGGCACTCGGTCGATACCACCGGTTGGGTGAGTGGTGAATTTCATAGCCATGCGAGCCCTTCTGGAGACAACACCACCAGTCAGTTTGGGCGGGTCCAAAACCTCTTGTGTGAGCAGATCGAGTTCGCTCCGTGCACCGAACACAATCGGATTTCGTCGTACCAGCCACATCTGGAGCGACTTGAGAGCACGCATTTGATGGCCACCTGCAGTGGCATGGAGCTGACCGGCAAAGTGTTGCGAGTCAATCACCAGAACGCTTTTCCGCTCATTGAACGCCGTTATCAGCAGGATGGCGGAGGGCCAGCCGTGAACAACGACAGCCCAATCGCCCAGATCGAGCGGCTGGCTCTTTGGGATGATGGCAGTGAAAAGCTGCTTCAGATGAACCACCCGAACTTGCCGCAGATTCTCGGTGACCGAGACCTTGATGGAAGACTTGATGCTGGCTTTGAAAAAATGTTCGGCTTTGTCGACGTGATTGAAGTGCATCCACCGGTGGCAATCTTCAGCAAGCCGGCCACCGTTGAGGCGGCACGAAAAGACCTCAATGCAATTTTTAACTGGCTACAGATGCTCAATCTTGGCTATCGGTTGGTGGGAGTGGTCAATACCGACGCCCACTACACCTTTCATGGATCTGGCTGGCTCAGGAATTACATCAAGAGCAGCACGGATAATCCCGCAGAGATCGACACCCTCGAGATGGTGCGGGCCTCACAGCAGGGGCATCTCGTGATGACGAATGGGCCATTCCTTGAAGTCGAAGCCGCAGCCGCTGGTGAACGGGCAGGTCCGGGAGATGATTTGCAGGCTGCGGATGGTGGGGTCAATCTCCGGGTGCGAGTTCAGTGCCCCAACTGGTTTGATGTCGATCGCGTACAGTTGTTTGTCAACGGGCGACCTGCTGAAGAGTTCAACTTTACGCGTCGATCCCACGGCAAACTGTTCTCCCCTGATACGATTCGATTCGATCACCGCTTTCCGGTTTCGCTTAAAAGCGATGCCCATCTGGTTGTTGCCGCCATTGGCGAGGAATCATCACTTGGAGTGGTGATGGGCCCGGACCATGCGGCTGATAAGCCGGTGGCGGTGGCCAATCCCATCTTTGTCGATTTCGATGGCAACGGGTTTGAGGCAAACGGCGATCTGCTTGACCTGCCGATTCCACATCAGCAGCAGAGAAGCCCTCATCGCCATTCACATCCGCATCGCTGATACAGCCACCCCAAACCCATTGAGTGTGTTCTCTTTGAAAGAGTAGGTATGTGCAAGACTCCTCGGCGTCTGTTTCATCAACTGAGCCATTTGTCGAAAGGGATAAAAGGTGTTCTCTGGGTGCTGCTGATTGGCTCCGGGGGAGTCGCCGCGGAACGTCCGAATGTTTTGGTCATCTTCACGGATGACCAACCGTATAAGACTATTGGCTGTTACCCGGAAGCTCCGGACTGGGTGATGACGCCAAATATCGATCGGCTTGCTGAGGCGGGAGTTCGATTCGAGCGGGCCTACCTCGGCAGTTGGTGCATGCCGTCACGGGCCAGCTTGCTGACCGGCAGGTTACAGCACGGAATCGAGTCGATGCGGATGGAGGGAACCTATCCAGGCAGTGCTTATGATCCTAAGCGGTGTCCGTTCGTGCCGGCAGAGTTTCGTCGACAGGGCTATCACACGGCACATATTGGGAAGTGGCACACCGGTGTTGACGGTGGTTTCGGCCGTGACTGGGATCATCAGGTGATCTGGAACCGGCCGAAATATCCTGAGAATGCTGGAGCCTATTTCACGGGGCAGATTCTTGAGATTGATGGTCGGCAACAGCCGGACCGGATGAATGGATATTCAACTGACTTCTACACCGATCGAGCAGTCGGGTTTATTGAGGGCGCAGACCGTCCAGCCGATAAACCCTGGTTCCTCTGGCTTTGCTATGGAGCGGTCCACGGACCAACCACACCGGCCGGTAGGCACCAGGGACAATACGATGGGAATCCGCCAGCGATTCCGGCAGACATTTTTGGGCCGCGTCCCGGAAAACCGGCCTACCTTGCTGGCCTGCAGGCCTGGGAGCCCGGCCCGGACAAAATGCCGCAGCGGATTCCGAAGAAGCGCTTGCCAACAAGCTTTGATGCCAACACGCCCGGGCAGACGTTGGCCGACTGGGTCGAGCAGGTAAACGAGTGCGCGTTGGCGATTGACGACGGCGTGGGCCGCTTATTGGCTGCTCTTGAGCAGACGGGCCAGCTTGCCAACACGCTTGTCGTCTTTACAAGTGACCAGGGCTTTGCTCTCGGCGAGCATGGCTGCAGCATCAAACTCTGTCCATACGATGCCAACATCGCCTCGCCACTGATCGTCAGCCAGCCCGGAACCATTCCCGCTGGGGCCGTGGTCCGGCGTTCGGTCAACGGGCCAGACATCACGGCGACACTTTGTGATCACGCCGGTGTTGAGGTGCCTTGGAAAATTCATGGAAGAAGTTTTCGAGACCTGCTCATCGATCCGGCAACACCTGCCGGGTACGGTCCGCCGATGCTGTTGACCAGCACCGGCAGGGCCTATGGGTCGGCCACCGCCAATGTGCCAGACGCGGAGCATATTTATGACCATGCCGGCGTGCCGTGGTGGGTGATGCTACGAGCAGGGAAGTTCAAGTACATCCGCTGTCTCGTCGAGGGGGAGACTGAAGAAGTGTATGACCTCGAAACTGATCCGGATGAATTGCACAATCTTGTCTGCAATACAAACGGTAGCGGGCCGAGAGTTGCTCCGGCGTTGCTTGAACGACTTCGACGGGCTGCGATGGAGGAACTGAAGCGAACAGATGCTCCATTCGTCAGCCGACTTCCTGCCGTCAAGGGGATGGAATCGCCGTGACAGAAAGGTCTTTCACGGCGAGGCTCCCAAAGCTGAAGCCAATGCTGAGGTTCTGCTTGGGGCGTTGGAATGAAGGATGTTCAGCCCTGAACACGTCATTGCCTGATTTGATGGTTGCCGTCTCACCCCGAAGTTGAATCTCGATCGGGAGCCATTCATTCTCAGAGGGAATGGCTTCGGGTGATTTCCCAACACTGATGGACTTCTTTTGGCTACTCGGCGGGAAAGCCCGCACAGTGAGGCCGCTCTTGGCCCAGACTGCCCGAAAGATATGGCCATCTGCACCGTTGGCCGTGAAGACCACCGTCTTCGTCTGTTGCGGTTTGATGGCGAAGCGAACTGAGACATCAGAGCGTGTCGTCTTGGACGCAGGCTGCAACGCCCGCTGAAATCAGCCAGTCGCCACGAAGAGCCCGCCGGTTCATTTTCTTATCTGAGGTGAAGCCATCGGTGAGCAAAAGGTCAGCAGCTTGCAGCCTCGGTTCCACCAGTCCGATCGTGCTTGTGGCAATAAGCAGGACGGCGATTGAACGAGAAAGAGTTCGGCAAGTGAAATCAGTCGTGGACATCTGAAAACCTTTGAGAAATTGAAAGACCCTGGACGGTTCGTTTGGCTGATGGTTCATCTGATGAGCTATTGTCTGAAAAGGCTACCGTGGGCCGAAGCTCAGTGTTGGGTTTTCAGGCAGAGACTCGATCAGATTGAATTGAGAAAGGCTAATAAGTCGTGGAGTTCCTCTTTGGTGAGTGGCGGCATGCCGCTCACCTTCTCGGGGCCGTGGTGGCGGCTGAGGAGTTCTTCCAGCGAACGGGCGCGGCCATTGTGCAGCCAGCGAGTTTTCCGAGAAACGCCTCGCAGTGCCGGTGGGTTGAAGCCCTCATAGGCGTCCCCGGGCATGCCGAGGCCGACGTTGTGGATGCTCTTGCCGCTGTAACCGGGGCCGTCATGGCAGTTGGTGCAGGCGGTGCGGTCACTGGCAAACAGCAGCTGGCCCCGCTGGATTGACTCCTCACCACCGCTCGTTTCAGCACTGGCGATCGCTGGGGGGTAGTCGAGGGTTTTGAGAAAAGCCAGGAGGGCATCGACGTCTTCATCCGCCGGTCGAGGCCCCTGCATGGTGTCAGTGAATGATTTGACCAATGATGCCCGGAGATCTTGCTGCCAGCCGTGCCAGGTCCAAGGGCCGGTCTCGGTCACGCCAAACAACGGGAGTACGGTCTTGTAGGTTCCGACGCTGCCGTCGTTAAGCGTATCGACGGTGACGCTGTTGCCACCGCCCTCAAAGTGACAGGTGTGGCAGCTGTACCATTGGTCGAGGCTGCGGCTGGCATCGTAAAAAATCATCTCGCCCCGACGGACGAGTTGTTGTTCAGACGTGGCAGCAAACGCAGGGGCGACTGTGATCTCGCGGACAACTGTGAACCGGTCGAGATCAATTTCCTGAATGGTGTCGTTGAACTGGTTGGCCACATAGCAGAGCCGCTGGTCGGCCAGCAGGCAGAGTCCCTGAGGCCTGCCGCCGAGGATCAGCCGCCGGAAACGTTGATTGTCACGAGCCAATCGGTCATTCATGAGATCGGTGCCACTGATCGCCCCAAAGGGTAGGCCGGGCCGCCTGACCGAGAGGAGTTCGTGACTACCGCCTGCGGTGATGAACAGCGTGTTACCCATCGTGTCGTAACCGACTGCCGTTGGATCACCAACAGCCCGGCCGGGAACGTCAAGCGTGAGGCCAGCAAGTTCACGGGCAGGCGGAGGTTGGCTCACATCCAATGAGCTGAGCCGACCCAGTCGGCTGCCAAGAACCCAGCCTCGTTGGATGTTGCCCCGGCTTGGATGGCTGCCACCATCGTACGTGAACGGAAAGTACAGTTCGCCCGGTGATGCAAAGCAGGGGCTTCCGACATTGAGCCCTTGAAACTGCTGGCGTTCAAGGAGGGCCAATGATTCAGCATCGTAGAGCAGTACCTCTGGCGGGCTGGAACAGGTGACGGCAATTTGATGAGCGGTTGGAGAAATGGCAACGGCCCGGGGAAGACCACCGCAGGGGAGGATGGCGGTAATGGTGAATTGCTCAAGATCAACCACGGCCAGGCTCTTGTTCTGCGATTGACTGACCCATGCCCGCTGCCGCTGCCTGTCGACAATCACGCCCCGTGGTTCATGGCCGATCGCCAGTCGCCCCCGCTGCTGCAGCGTACGGTCGACTATGACAAGCCGCACAAGATCGCCCGCTGATGTGACACAGAGAAAATCATTGCTGCCGGTTGCCACGATATCGCGTGGCCCTCGCCCAACCCAGGCTCGGTCAATCTGGCTGCCCCGTTTCCGGTCGATTAGCGAGACGGTTCCGTCGTCTGCATTTGCGGTAACCAGCCAACGGCCATCAGCGGAAACGGCAACGGCGACTGGTCCGGCGAAGGCCGGTTCAGCGGCGGCTGTGATGCCGGCAGCCCAGAGGAGATGGGCCGTGATGGTCGCGAGACAAGCAAGCTCAGGAGCAGAGAAGCGGCGGCAGAGCATCGTCAGCCTCATGGTGGGGACAAGGAAACGCCAGCATAGCCTGAGTTCCCCAAGGACTCCTGTGTGGATTTTTGTGGGGTGGTTCCGGGCGAGTTGGGGCCCTGCCCATCGGCAGTACAATCGAGCCACCAACATTTGCAGGTGTTCGGGAGATTCACAATGCGGACGGCAACTATTTTTCTCGTGCTAGTGGCTGTTTCTGGGGCCGGTGATGCAGCGGGTGTTCCCAATGTGGTCTGGATCATTGCCGACGATATGTCCCCTGATACGGCGGCGTACGGAGCGTCAGGTGTGAGCACGCCAAACCTCGACCGGCTGGCTCGTGAGGGCCGTCGGTTCGACCATTGTTACGCCACTGCGCCGGTCTGTAGCAGTTCCCGGTCGGCCTTCATTCTGGGCTGCTATCAGACGACCACTGGTCTGTACCCCCATGACGTCGAAAATCCGCAGCCCCTGGCAGCGCCATATGTCCCGCTGCCGACATTACTGCGGCAGGCGGGCTGGTACGTCACCAATGCAGCAGCTCCCGGAAGCCAACGCAGTGGTCGGGCCATTCGCCGCGGCAAGACGCACTACAACTTTGCCCACGATTCCCAGGAACTCTTCGACGGTGATGATTGGCGGCAGCGAATGCCCGGCCAGCCATTCTTTGCGCAGTACCAAATCATGGAGCCACACCGGCCATTTCCAATCCCTGAATCATTTTCAACGGCGGAACTCGACGCAGTTGAATTACCGGGAAACTATCCTGATCACCCGCTCACCCGCCGCGACTGGGTTGCCTACCGCCGCAGTGTTGAAACAGTTGACCAACGGGTCGGACAAATCCTGGACTTGCTTGAGGCCGAGGGGGTACTCGACAACACCGTGGTCATGTTCTTTGGTGATCA
>RFVE01000074.1 GCA_009922585.1 Planctomycetia bacterium | reverse complement strand
GATCCTTGAAGGCGTTGGTCACGGTGACCTTCGTTATCGTTGGCGGAGGAACAGCGTGGTCGTAATCACGGCTTACGTGCAGCCAGATTTCTTCAACGACTTGGCGAACTCTCTTGTCTTGTCTCGCGTAACTCAGCCAGAGCTGCTGCCACATGCTCCCGCGATCGTTGAGACTGGAGATCCGGTGTGTTGTTGGGGCTGCAGCATGCGGAGAACGCAATATCAGCGCTAGCATGCTAGCACCCGCGGTTAGCCCAATCGATTTCGTGCAGTTTTTTCAAACAGGAGGTTTGTTATGGATCCACACGCAAACGAATGTTGTGCCGCTATCATCGGCATGCAGGAACTCTACGGCGTCGAGAATCGACCCCACCCCGACCAGACACGCCGCACAGCCGCTGGGAGGAAACTAGCAGCGGCAGATCGTTGCTCTATAGGGCGTGAGGCCCGCCGCCACGCAACCTGCTCAGCTGACAGCAGGACCGCGTCGCTGCGAGATGCACAAAGTCCCGTGGGCGTTGTCTGACACGCAGTCGGCAGCGTCATGACAACGGGCCAGAGCCCTGCCGGGAAAGCGACGGCTGGCAGACTTCCACCGATCTGCCCAGCGGCAAGGCGAGTCTGGCCTGCTCACTGATCGTCGTTGCCAAGATAACGGAAGCGGGCGACTGACTCACCATCCGAGATCACGGTTTCGCTGAACATTGCTGCCGGCCGAATCCAGAGACCGCAGTCGCCGTACTCTTGCCGGTAGACAACAAATTCTTCGAGCGTCTCACTGTGCCGGGCAACCCCGAGCACCGTGTAGTCATTGCCTTTGTAATGCCGGTAGCGACCCGGGCGAATCTCAGCCACAACAACTCTCCCGTGAAGATCGAATTCGGCAGCGGCTTTCCGGCGAACAAAAGCCAGCATTAGCCAAGGCCCGCACACCCGCCCATGCCGCACTGCGGGCGGCCGCAGCCACCGTCTATCGGCCCCGCGTCACTGCCGCTGGCAACGTGTCCGGCCACGACACTCAACAGCTTCGTGAGCTTGGTGCTCTGACAGTGCGGACATTCCGGCTGCTCACCACCACGCACCAGCAACTCAATTCTCTCACCGCACTGCTCGCAGGAATATTCATAAAGAGGCATCGGTCTTTTCTCCAACGCAACACTCAATCACCGAACCAACCGGTATCGTACCAATCCCGATCTGTTCGTGGAAAAAGTCGCGCGTGCGCCTCACCGGCAGACAGCTAGACTGGTCGCATGGATCAGTTGCACCTCGTTGTCTTCACCTCGCTCTGGACGGCGATCTGGGTTGCGCCACTGCCAAAGCTCTCGCAGCGGGCCGAACTATTTGCCGGACTCATTCCCTTCGCCGCCTTCGGCCTGCGGGTCTTTGCCGGCTTCTTCGGTGACGTGCCTGACACCGACCCAATCAAGGCTGCCGCCCAGCCGCTACTGGCATGGATCAACGGTCGGCCTGGGTTCGTACCCTATCAGGTCTTTCTCGACGCGACGGTCGCCCTCGGTCTGGTCTGGCTGGCCTCAGCCTTCGACATTCCCCGACGGTCTCGGCTGGCAACCGCCGGTATCATGCCGGCCACCGCAGTCGTGAGCCTGCTCAGCTGGCAGCTGACCGGTGAACCCCCAGAACAACTGTTGGTTCAGCGGCTACCGGCTGTACTGCTTGGCTTCGCCACCGGTGCCGCTATCGCCGCCGTCATCCGATTCACGCCTAGTCCCCTCACTGTCGATCAACGCAGACACGCCGCAGTCGTGGCTCTGGCTGCTGTCCCAACCACCATTGCAGTTGCCAGGGGCCTGCTGGCCCTCGCGGGGAACCTGCCCCCGGGCCGTGCCGCCCAGATCGTGTCCATCACCAGCCTCCTCACCGGTCTTACGGCGGGCCTCACAAGCTATCGCTGGGGTGGCTTCAACTGCATTCGCAGCCGGCTGCTGTTCGCGATGGCAGTTGGTGTTACTGCCGGGGCAATCGTCAACTCGTGTCACCACTAAGCAACCGCCGCATGCTCTGGAACGTTCTGGTCTTCGCTCTCATTGTCTATCTCGGCATCTGCCTATTCTTCTGGATTGCCCAGCGGTCGTTCATCTACATGCCGCGGCCTGAAACCGCCGACCATGCTGGGGCCGTCAATCTGCAGCTGCCCGATGTCACGCTGCGGATCTCGCAGCAGCCGCACGACGGCCCGCTGGCCCTCGTCTATTTAGGCGGCAATGCTGAGGACGTCGCCTTCACCGTGCCCGAACTGGCAGCTGCCTTTCCCGATCGTGCCATCTATGGACTGCACTACCGTGGTTATTGCGGCAGTTCAGGCCGACCAACCGAGGCGGGGCTCCGCCACGATGCCCGGACGGTCTTCGATATGGTGCATGCCCAGCACGACGACATCATGGTCGTTGGCCGCAGCCTGGGCAGTAGTCTGGCCGTCCAACTCGCTGCCGAGCGGCCGGTGTCGCGGCTCGTACTGATTGCACCATTTGCAAGCATCCTGCGGATCGCCAGCAGGGTCGCCCCCTTCATACCGATGCGGCTACTGCTGCACGACAAGTATGAGTCGTGGCGGTTCGCCCCGGGGGTCCGCTGCCCAACGCTGATTCTGGCTGCCTCCGACGACGAACTGGTGCCAATGGCCGACACCATGGAGCTATTTGATGGCTTTGCCCCTGGGGTCGCCCAGTTGCGGATCATCGACGGGGCTGATCACAACTCGCTGTCTGATACCACCGAGTTCTGGGATGCCCTGATCAACGGCCGGTGAGCAGGGCGACCGCTGAAAATGCTTCTGTTTCGGCTGGTAACAGTGGATTCCAGCCGCGTTGCGTGGGCCGAAAATCGGCGTAGAGTTTAAGTGCTCCCTGCTTTTTTCTGCCGCCAAGGCCGCCTGGAGAAGCTGTCATGCTGTTCACGTCATTTCGTACGCCCCATCTGTTTATTACCGCCTGCGGGCTAGCCATGGGGCTTACCTCTGCCGGCTTGGCAGCGGCCGAACCAGCTGCCAGCCTACCGGTCGCAGCCTCAGCAGCCTCCGCACTCAAACCCGACACCATTTACCGGCTTGACCTGTTCACCGAAACACTGCGACCGCTGCCTGCCAGTGAGCTCAAGCCGGGAGCCGTCTACTTTCGCTACTCAGCCAGCTCAGGCCGACATGTCTGGAGCCGCGTGCGCGCAGACGGTAGCTTCGAGTTTGCGATGGGCGCCGGCTCGGTGCAGCCAGCCTGGCGTTTTGATGTCCGTGAGGGCCGGGAAGAGCAGCTACGGGAGCTGGAACTGCGGGCGCCTGAACTCTACAAGCGTTTGATCACGCAGGGTGCCAGACCGATGCTGAGGCTTGACGATCAGGGACGCTGGCAGATTGATCTGGCCTCCAACGAGGGACGGGTCTTCGACCTTGAAACCGGTTATCGCTGGGAATGGCACGGCGGTCGGCGAGTCGCAGTCGTTCACGGCAGCGGCCGGAGCTGGACCCATCAGGCCGGACGGTTCTTGCCGGCCTACACAGTCGTGCACTGGGGATGGTAAGGCCAGTCGTGACTGGCTGGGTTAGTTCCCGGCAGTGGTTGCCGGTCGCCAGAGCAAGCGGCTCGCTTCCAGCATGGTTGCGGCATGAATGGCAGCCACCATCTCGAGGTCCTGGCAATAGCCGCCACCACAGACAATCGCCAGCGGCACTCCGGCGGCAGCGGTCGCTCGGAAGACCAGCCGGTCCCGCTCGAGCAGCCCCGCCTGCGAGAGCCTCAGCCGGCCCAGCCGATCACCGGCATAGGGATCAGCACCTGCGATATAGAGCACGAGGTCGGGCTGGCCCCGGTCGAACGACTCAGCCACCGCCGGGCCCAACAGCCGCAAATAGTCAGCGTCCCCCGTGCCGTCCGCAAGCGGCACATCGAGGCTGCTGGGAAACTTCCGCAGCGGAAAGTTCCGGCCACCGTGGATTGACATGGTGAAGACGGTTGGGTCGGTCGAAAAAATCTCGGCTGTGCCATTGCCCTGATGAACGTCGCAGTCGAGGATCAGCACCCGCTCAACCAGCCCCCGGTCCTGCAACTCGCGGGCGGCCACCGCAGTGTCATTGAACAAGCAGAAGCCCTCGCCCCAGTTGCTGCCAGCATGATGGGTACCGCCAGCCAGGCTGGCCGCCACGCCGTCAGTGATGGCCGCCGCCGCCGCATCGACTGCTGCTCCGGTGCTGCGGAGCGACCGCTCGACCAGTTCCGGGCTCCAGGGAAAGCCAATCCGTCGCACTTCGGCCGCCGTCAGCCGACCGGCCAGCACCCGGCCGATATAGTCGCGACAGTGCACCCGCAGCAGTTCATCCGGGGTAGCTGCATGGGGCTGGATGAACTGCAAGCGTGCTCCATCAGCCGCTTCGACCTCCAGCCGCTGTCGCAGCAGGGCGTATTTTGCCAGCGGAAATCGGTGACCAGCCGGCAGCGGAAGCGGATAGCGGTCGCAGGGGTAGAGTCGCATGACGACGACAAGCATGCCCCCTTCACCCCGAAACGAAAAGCGGGGAGAGCGCAGTGACTGCACAATGAACAGCCGCTGCCCACAGAGAATGCACCCCGTCAGCGACGGAGGGGCAGCGGCTCAGCGCCAGGTTCTGTTTTTCCGGTGATTCTGCCTGCCGTGATTGTGCCAACAGAAAAGCTGCTCAGTGGCACGGCATGTGCAACACATTCCATCTGTTAGAGGATGGCCCGGCTGGCTGTCGCCTGCAGCCTCTCAGGTCTTCCGACAACAGGGATGGATTCGAACGAAAGGAGGTGGCAGTCTCAAACACTTCCAAAACTGCTGACCGGAAACGTTGAATCAGTTCCCCTTCACGGGGAATCGCGTTGGGAAACGCAACCGAGATGAGGGTCCCCATCGGCACCACCGGTGGGGACCCTTTTTTGTTCATGGGTGGCTACGGCTTACTCGTACTGCCGCAGCAACTCCGTCGGCTCGCCCGTCTCGCCTTCGATCAAGACGTCGATCTTGCCGGTCTCGATGCGATAGAGCCAGCCATGGATCCGCAACTCGGCCCCCTGGCGACGCAGCTCTCGAATCAGTCCCAGCCGATTGAGGTGGCCGAGCTGGGAACGAACGTTTTCCATTGCCAGAACGTCAAGTTTTTCAACGGCATCAAGTCCCCGCGCTGCCGCAATCCGGTCAGCCCGATCCTTCGCTCCGGCGGCCATGCAGAGCCAGTCGGAGATGCAGTATTCATCGACGCCTTTCTCGACTGCCTCGATGCCGCCGCAGCGGGTATGGCCACAGACGATGACGTCTTTGATCTTCAGGTGCAGCAGTCCGTACTCCAAGACTGCCATCAAACCAGGATCATTGTAGGAGACGATGTTGGCAATGTTGCGATGAACAAACATGGTGCCTGGCCGCGACCCGGTGATGATGTCTTCACTCACCCGTGAGTCAGCACAGCCGATCCAGATCACTCGAGGCGACTGGACGGCCGCGATGTGCTCGTAGTAATCGGCATGGGTCTGGAACTCTCCGGCGACGAATTCCTTGTTCTGCTCAAGAAGTCTTCTGACCATCGTCTCTCCTGCTTTCCACGCCTGAACCGGTGAACCAAGCGGGAACGGCAGTCGCTGGCTGCCCGACTGCCAAACGCTTCGGCCTCGCTTTCGCCAAATCTACCGTCTGAGGCAGGGCTGCCTCCATGCCCTGAAACGGCCCGGGACATTACAATTCTGAAAGGTTGGCGGCCACGAGATGGCCCAACCCGGAATCGCGGCCCGGTGTGGTGGCGGCTTCCACCGTCTGCTCACCGTTTCCATCTGATGAATTCCGCATGAACCCCGCGTTCTGGCTCGAACACTGGCAGGCGATCCTCACCGCAGGCGTGGTTGCTGCCACTCTGCTGGCATTGCTGCTGGGCCGCCGCGCTCCCGACATGGCGATGATCGGTGCCGTGGTCGTGCTGCTGGCGTTCGGTGTGCTGACCCCAGCAGAGGCTCTGGCCGGCATGAGCAACGAAGGCATGTTGACCGTAGCCGCCCTGTTCGTAGTGGCGGCAGCAGTCGATCGCACCGGAGCACTCAGCGTTCTGATCGACCGAGGGCTGGGCCAGCCGCGGTCGCTCGCCGAGGCCCAACTGCGAACGATGACCATCCCGGCAGTCCTCTCCGGGTTCATGAACAACACCCCCGTGGTCGCCCTGATGGTGCCAGCCGTTCGCCGCTGGGCTCGCAAGCACCAGCTGAGTGTTTCCAAGCTCCTCATGCCGATGAACGATGCGGTCGTCCTTGGTGGCCTTTGCACCCTGATCGGCACCAGCACCAACGTCGTTGTCAGCGGCCTGCTCAACGACAAGACAGGCCAGTCGCTCGGCATGTTCGACATCACCTGGCTGGGGGTGCCGTTGCTGGCAGTCGGCTTTGTCTATCTGATCACCGCCAGCAAGAGCCGCTGGCTGCTGAAGGACCGGCGGCCCGCCATGAGCGCCGGCGATGACCCTCGGGAATACTCACTTGAAATGCTCGTGGAGCCGGACAGCCCACTCATTGGCCGAACGATCGAGCAGGCCGGCCTGCGTGGCCTGCACGGCCTGTTCCTGATGGAAATCGACCGTGCCGGCCACGTGCGGGCGGCGGTCGAACCGACCGAGCGGCTCGAGTCAGGCGACCGATTGGTATTCGTCGGAGTGGTCGATTCGGTGCTGGAGCTGCAGAAGATCCGCGGCCTGCGGCCCGCGACCGACCAGGTCTTTCAACTCGATGGCCCGCGGTCTGAGCGAACACTTGTCGAGGCGGTCGTTTCCAACAGCTGCCCGCTCGTCGGCCGGACCATTCGGGCCGGGCAGTTCCGTTCAAACTATGAGGCAGTGATCATCGCGGTCGCCCGCAATGGCGAGCGGCTGCGAAAGAAGATTGGCGACATTGTGCTGCAACCGGGGGACACGCTGCTGCTGGAAGCGGGCCCACGATTTCTGAACCGGCAACGAACCAGCCGCGACTTCTATCTTGTGAGTGAAGTCGCCGGTGCCAAACCACCGCGGCACAACCTGGCCTGGATTGCCTGCACAATCCTGGCTGCCATGGTGCTGGCCGCCACGCTCGAGCTGGTGCCAATGGTGGCCGCCGCGCTCGTGGCCGCCGCAGCCATGGTGGCCACCGGCTGCATTGGCCCCAACGAAGCCCGCCGGTCAATCGAGTGGGAGACGCTGCTGCTCATCGCTGCCAGCTTCGGCCTGGCCCAGGCAATCGAAAAGACCGGCCTCGATGAATTGATTGCTCAAAGTACGATCGGTGCCGCCGGCGATCGGCCCCATCTGGTGCTGGCAGCGATCTACCTGGTGACCATGCTCTTTACTGAAACGATGAGCAACAACGCTGCCGCCGTGCTGATCTTTCCAATCGCCTGGCAGACAGCCGCCGACCTAGGGCTCAACCCCATGCCATTCATCATGGCGATCACTGTGGCGGCCAGCTGCGGCTTCGCCAGCCCGCTGGGCTATCAGACCAACCTCATGGTCTACGGCCCGGGCGGCTACAAGTTCAGCGACTACCTCCGTTTCGGCGGCCCGCTAAACCTGATTGTCATGGTGGTGACGATCGCTCTGGCGCCGCTCATCTGGCCGTTCTGACTGGGTTTGGACGAGGCCATCCATGGCCCTCGTCCAACAGGCGAGTGGCACGCAACGCCGGGAAGCCCGAGGCGCGAGCCGAGGGAATGCGCGTCTGGGTTCAAAAATGCAGTTTCCCTCAGCTTGCGCTTCGGGCTTCATGGCATGGGCTTTCTGTCCACAGTACGGGTGAAGCCACGCCAGCAAACCTTGTGGTAAGGCAGAGAGTCGTCCAGTGCTTATTCAATCGCTCAGTAACCTGCCTGCCAAACAGGATCGCCACCCATGGCCCTCATTCAACCGGCACGACCGGAACAGCCAGACCAGAGGTGGGGGCCAGCCCAGCCGCTGCGGTAATTCTGCCGCCCGGCCGCTTTCAAACGGCCCCCCAGCGACGTACCCTTTCGTTTGAAAAATTTTTTCCTGAGCCTGCTGGCACCGACCCTCCACGGGTGGCATGAGCGAAATTCTCTTCCATTACTACCGTGTCAACCCAACGACCTGGTTTTATCTGGCGTCGCTGCTGTCAATTGCCGTCTTCTTCAAGTTCAACCGGGTCTGGAGTGTCCGTAACTTCGACCTAGCCGGGCTGATTCTGTTTGCACCAGGCTTGCTCGCGGTCGAGTACGGCGGCTTCAAGGCAAACCTCGATGCCCAGCAGCTCGGCTTTGTCTGGCTCTTTGCCGTCACCGGTCTGTTTACCATTCGGATGCTCTGCGACTCGCTGATGGTGCGGCGGCCACTGCTTGAGCCCAACCTTTCCAGTGGCGGACTTGTCTTTTTGGGACTGTCACTGCTGGTCTTCCTGCTGGCCAACGTTCTGACCTGCCGCACCTGGCCGTGACGCCGAACCGCCCGCACGGGTCGTCCATGAGACCACTGCCCGTATCATGGCCATCATCGCCCAGCTGTTGATCGTCGGCGGCATGGTGATGATCGGCTGGAGACACTTTGAAAGCACCAGACTTGGTATCGCTGCAGCGGTGCTCTACCTTTTAATGCCCTACACCGCCATTATGACCGGCCGGGTCGACCATGCACTGCCGGGAGCGCTCATTGTCTGGGCCATTGCCTCTTACCGCCGCCCGTTCATCGCCGGCGGTCTGATCGGTCTGGCGATCGGGACCATCTATTACCCTGTCTTTCTGCTGCCGCTGTGGTGCAGCTTCTATTGGGAACGGGGGGTGCGTCGCTTTGCCCTCGGGGTCTCTGCCGCCCTGGCTGCTCTGGTCGTCGGCCTCTGGTTTACCTCTCCTTCGCTCGCAATCTTTGCCGGTCAGCTGCGGCAGATGTTCGGCTGGATCTTCCCCAGCGCCGTCAGCCTCGAGGGTTTCTGGGCGTTTCCAGCCTATGACCCGGTCTTCCGGCTGCCGGTTTTGGCTGGATTCCTGGTGATGATGGCAACACTGGCGATCTGGCCCTCTCCCAAACACCTCGGTACGCTGATGAGTTGCACGGCGGCGGTTCTGCTCGGAAGCCAGTTCTGGAAGGCCCACAATGGCGGTCTGTTCCTGGCTTGGTTCCTGCCGGTGCTGCTGCTGGTGGTCTTCCGGCCGAACCTGGAAAACCGGGTCGCCCTCCGTGTCCTCGACGCCGACTGGTTCCCCAGCCGTCGCCGCCAGCAGGGCCTCCGCGGCGCAGCCTGAGTCTGTTACCAGGCTGTGGGATATCGTCACAAACGTTCCGACTGTTCGGTCGCTTCTGCTCCCGGCTTCCGTGGCGACAGATCGCGATAGCCTCGGGTGAACGCAGCAGACGCAGTCCTACGGATCACGCCTGAGATCGGTCTCAGGAGGCAGCCCCTGTGCGGCCAGCCATTGCCGCCAGGCAGAGACGTTCCAACTGAAGTTCTCATCGGTCAGCGTTGTGAGTGCTTCAAGCACACTGCGGTTCTGCATGATTGTTGTCGCGGCCTTCGGCCCACCGCCCAGAGCGAGACCACCGCTCCCCGGTGTGAACGTCACTGAGGTCTTCCCCTCATTGCCAGCCGTCACGGTCGTGTGACTGGTGATGAGCGCGGCAATCAGCGGTTCGATTGCCCGCGGGTCTCCCAGTCGGCCCAACGCCGCCGCCGCCCGATTGATCCGGCCGTTGTCGGGTCCAGCCAGCGCCGCAATGAGCGGTGGCACTGCCCAAGGAGCGTGGTGCTCAACCAGCTGTTCGGTGGCGGCATGCCGCACCTCACCGTCAGGGTGATCGAGCGTGAGTCTGACGAGTGCTCCAATTGCGTCGGGTGTGCCGATGCCGCCCAGAGCCTCGACGTACAGCAGCCGGACACGGGCCTGAGGCTCACGAGCGACGGCAGTGGCGAGTGCCGGCACGGCCAGCGGGTCGTCGGTCTGACGAATCTGCTCGGCCACGCCGGCGGGATCATCGCCGCGGTCGAGATCCCGCCGCAGCCGCTCCAGCTGCTGCCGGGCGGCAACCTCGCCCTGCTTGGCGGCCTCGGCCTGCTCGATCAGGCTGATTTCTTGGGCTGTTCGCCAGCTGCCTCGATACCGCTGGTAGCCAAGCACCGCCATCCGCTGGGCATGCGGCGAGACCGACCCGGGCGACTCAGCAGCAACACTTCCTACCGGAACCACCACGGTGGCCAACAACAGACAGCACAGACTTCGCAGGAAATTCATACTCAGCACTCACTCAGTCCAACCTGCATCAACCATTAAATGCCCCGGGCAGCATCCTGGATCATCCCGACGTAGAACGAGAACACCCGGAAGACCACCAGCACGATCAGTCCTGCCACCGCCAGCCAGACGCCACCTCCAGCCGCCTTGGCCGCCGCTTCAAAACCCCTGCGAGCATCTTCGGCAAATTGATCACTGAGTCTCGCGAGAACCTCGGCGGTCGTGCCCGAGGTCTCACCCACGGCCACGGCCTCCACCAGAGTCAGTGGAAACCGTCCACTGGCCCGCAGGGCCTCTGACAGCGTGTCACCGGCCAGCAGCCGCGCTTCAATCCAGCGAGCGTCGACCGCCAGCCCCGGGGCGACCGATCCGCTCAGTTCCATCAGCCGGCCCGCATCCAGCCCGGCCCCAGCTGCCAACGAAGCCGCCCGACTCCAGGCCGCCGCCTCACCCGCCTGGGCGGCCGGTCCGATCAGCGGCAGCCAATCGAGCAGCCGCCGCACCGGTCCGTGGGCCCGCCAACTAGCCAGTAGCAGCCGAAAGCTGACACCTCCCAACACGGCCAGCCCGGCCAGAATGAGCCCAAAACGAATCAGGCCCGGAATGCCAACCAGCCCAAAACCGAGCAGATCGAACGGCTTGCCCCCCTCAAGCGTGATCATGCCGGCAATCACGATCAACAGCCCCATCACCCCCAACGCCAGCACGAACTGGAAGAGTGGCCACGCTAGGCTCGACCGCAGCTGTCGCGCCGTCCGGACGCCGTGTTCGATCACCCGGGCCAGCTCCCGCAGGGTGTCAACATCACGGCCAGTGCGGTCGCCAACGGCCACCATGCCGAGCACCAAGGGTGAAAACAGCCCGGTCACGGCAAGTGCTTCGGAGAGCTGATTGCCTGACTGGAGCGCAACCGTCCCTCGTTCCAGCCGCGGTCGCCAACGGGGTGGCATTCGCCGCACCTCGGCCACCCAGGCCTTGCGGAGATCAAGGCCGGCATTCAGTGTGATCGCCAACCGGCCAAGCAGATCGGCCTGCAGCCGCGCCGGAAGCCGCGGGTGGAACGCTGCGGCCCAGCCCCGTTGTGGTTCTGCTTCCATCGCCTGCCTGTCCATCTGATTGCCGTGGGCCAACTGGCGTCTCTCGCACCAGCGGGTGCATCTGGTAAAACCCCGGGCATTCTATTTACCCGCGGGAGGCAGCCTTGCCGCCCAGCATTCTCTCACACGACGTCCCGTTCGCCATGCCTGTTCTCTGGCCGACAGTCACGATCGTCGGAGTCGGCCTGATCGGTGGCTCAGCCGGCCTGGCTCTGGCTCGCCGCGGCCTGGCCAAGCGGATTATCGGCGTGGGGCGGTCCACCGACAGCCTAGCCGTCGCTCGCGACCGGGGAGCCGTAACCGAGGTGACCACCGATTTGACCGCCGCCGTGGCCGCCGCCGACTTCGTGTTGGTCGCTACCCGGGTCGGCCTGATCGGGTCGCAGCTTGATCAAATTGATGCCGCCGTCCGTCCCGGCACGCTGATCACCGATGCAGGCAGTACCAAGGAATCGATCGTGACCGCCTGGGAAGCAACCCGGCCATCCCGCCGGGGCCGATTTGTTGGCAGCCACCCACTGGCCGGTAGCCATGAACGCGGGCCGCAGGCTGCCGATGCCGAACTGTTTTCCGGCCGGCTGGCGGTGCTGACGCCCGTGGCTGAAACTCCACAGGATGACGTCGAGGCAGTGCGGCAGTTTTGGACTGCTATTGGTGCCGAGACCGCAGAACTCACCCCGGCCGATCACGACACCCTGCTGGCAGCCGCCAGCCACACGCCCCACCTGGTGGCGGCAGCACTGGCTGCGGCCACCCCGGCTGCAGCCCGACCGCTGACTGCCGGCGGCTGGCGGGACACCACCCGAGTGGCCGCCGGTGACCCGGAACTCTGGACCGACATCCTGCTCGACAATGCAGTCGCTGTGGCCGGCCAGCTTGATGCGGTGGCCACCGGCATCGACCAACTGCGGCAGGCCATCGCTGCCGGTGATCGCGAGACACTCATCCACCTGCTAACTCTTGCTAAGGAAAGCCGTGATGCTCTGGGAAGTTGATGTGCACCCGCGACAGGCGGCCACCGCCGACCTCACCACCGCTGGTCGTGACCTCGGGCTTGATCTCAGCCACAGCCACACGGCCACCGGCTGGCTGATTGAGGGTGACCTCGACCGACCCACAGTCGAGCGGTTGGCCACTGATCTGCTGGCTGATCCGGTCACGGAAGTCTGCCGGGTGGCTGCGGTCACCGAGGCGGAGCTGCTGGCCCCACCCGACCAGAGTGATACCGCCAGCCTGACCGGCGGC
>RFVE01000073.1 GCA_009922585.1 Planctomycetia bacterium | reverse complement strand
GCCACCGCCGCAGCAAGCCGGGCAGGATCCTTGCTCTGGACATCGACGAGTTCGGCGGCTGCCGCCGCGACGACGGCTTCCTCGATCGTCAAGTCAGGAAAGCCGTGGTCAGTGACAATGATTTTCATGATGAGTGATTCAACAGAGAGAGACCCAGTCTTGAGCCTACTCTGTCGACAATTATCCTGCAACTGCCGCCATCGTCGCCCGGGGGAGTTATCGGGTGCGGTCGGTCGAGCGGCGGGCAATTGAGGCGGCAGTGACCGCCGAGGCGGCGTAGATCGCGAGGGCGATCCAGACAATCACGAACCCGATGAGCTTGCCGCTGTCAAAAGGCTCTTCGTAAACAAACAGCCCCAGCAGGAACTGCAAGGAGGGCCCGAGATACTGCATCAGCCCGATCGCCGACAGTGGAATTGTTCGCGCAGCAGCCGAAAAGCAGAATAGCGGCACTGCGGTGATGACACCTGACGCCATCATCAGCAGCGTGATCGGCCAACTGACCTGGCCAAACACTCCACGGCCCGCGGTATGCTCAGCCACAAGGAAAAACGCTGCGGGGGTGAACAGAAGCAGCGTCTCGACCGTCAGCGAAGACAGGGCGGAGAGCGAGGTTTTTTTCTTGGCCAGGCCGTAGAGGCAGAACGAGCCGGCCAGAAACAATGCGATCCACGGGAAACGCTGGTACTGACCCGCGAGGAAGACTACGCCCACCGCGGCAATCGCAACCGCCGCCCACTGCAGCGGCCGCAGCCGTTCGCCGAGCAGCACCACTCCCAGCAGCACGCTGAGCAGCGGGTTAAGGAAATAGCCGAGGCTGCTCTCAATCATCCGCCCGTTGGTAATTGCCCAGACGAAACCGAGCCAGTTGGCACCCACGAAGACCGCCGCCAGCGCCTGACGAAAAAGCCGCTGTGGCGATCTGAAAACAGACCACAGCTCCGCCCCGTGCCCCGTCAGTGTGGCCAGCGGCAAAAGGACCAGCGTCGACCAGCAGACACGATGGGCCACCAACTGCGGTGCGGGAATTGTGTCAAGCTGCTTCCAGAAGATAGGCAGGACGCCCCAGAGGATGAACGCGGCAGCAGCATAGAGGTAACCGGTGGCCCCGGTGGTGGGCAGACGCGGGGATGGTAAGGACTGACCCAATGGTTTGTCTAATCTGAGGAGCAGGCTGTTCGTGGCAGCCTGGGTTGAATTCGCCGCGAACGCTGCGTGATACTGACTGCCATCGCGGGCCTGCGCCGCATTGTCCGGCTCGGCTTCGACAAAGATCGGCACGAGCCCCTCGTCGAGCATCCTCTGGGACACACCAAGTCGGCTGAACCGGGCCATGAAATCTCCACGATCGGGCGGGGAACGCTACGTGGTCGACCCGTTGGCCAGCGAGGCAATGCCGAGTGTTTCGTCGGCGGCCCGGGAGGCCCGCTCGAAGACTGCGGCATTCGTCGGCAGCTTCAGATCATCGTCATAGACGGGGATCATCCGCTTCATGCGGGCCTGTCCCTCGGCCGTGGCCAGCAGGTGAGGCAGGCAGGTCTTGATCGTCTCGACCGCGATGTTCACCGCCACCGAAGCGCCCGGCGAAGCGCCGAGCAGCGCCGCCAGCGATTTGTCATGCGCGGCAAAGACCTCCGTGCCGAAATAGACGGCGCCGCGGTCGGCCTTTTTGATCGTCTGCACGCGGATGCCGGCCTCCACGAGCCGCCAGTCGGCCGTGCGGGCGCGAGGATAGAAATTCCGCAGCGCCTCCATGCGGGTCTCCATGCTTTGCAGTGCCTGCCCGACGAGATACTGCACGAGCGGGTGGTTCTTGACCGCCGCCCGCAGAAGCGTGGTGAGATTGTCGAACCGGAGCGACCCCGGCAGATCAGTCCAGCGGCCGGTTTCTTTGAGAAACTTCGTTGTCCACGAGCCGAACGGGCCAAAGAGCAGTTGCCGCCGGCCGTCGAGTCGTCGGAGGTCGAGATGCGGGGCGCCGAGGCTCGGTGACGAAGGCGGCGTGGCCCCGTAGACCTTGGCCTCGTGCCGGGCCGCGAGCGTTTCGTCGTCGCTCACGAGCCATTGGCCGCCAATGGGAAATCCACCCAGCCCCCGGGCCTCTGGCAGGCCGGTCGATTGCAACAGCGGCAGGCTGCCGCCCCCGGCGCCCACGAACACGAACCGCGCCTGATGGACGAGCCGCGTCCCCGAGGCCACGTGCGTCACGGCGACCCGCCATGCGTCGTGCTTCCGCCGGAGTCCCGTCACGCGGCAGCCGGTCGCGACCTCGCATCCTTCCTGTGCGCTGAGCCAGCCGAGGAGCCGCCGGGCGAGCAGCCCGTAGTTCACCTCGGTTCCGCTGGCGACGCGCGTGGCGGCGACCCGGGCGGGTCCGCGGCCTTCCATCACGAGCGGCGCCCAGGCCTGGATCGTGGCCGGGTCGGCGGTGAACTCCATGCCGCGAAAGAAGTGGTGCCCGCTGAGCGCCGCCTGCCGCGCCTCGAGCAACGCGATGTCGGCTTCCCCCTGCACGAAGCAGATGTGCGGCAACGCATGAATGAGTTCCGCCGGCTCGCCCGCCATGCCATGGGCGACCGCATGGGCCCAGAACTGCCTCGAGTGCTCGAACTGCTCGAAGATCTTCAGCGTCCGGGAGATGTTGACGCTGCCGTCCGCCTCGCGGGCGGGCGTGTAGCTCAGTTCGCAGAGCCCGGCATGGCCGGTGCCCGCGTTGTTCCAGCCATCGGAGGCCTCGCGGGCGAGGTCGGAGGTGATCTCACACACCCGGATCGTCAGCCGCGGCTCGAGTTCCTTGAGCATCGCCGCCAGGCTCGCCGACATGATCCCGCTGCCGACGAGCAGCACGTCGGTCGTTTCCGGTGGAGGGTACGACGACGATCGATTCATGAGCGCGACGTAGGGCCGGATCCGGTAGCCTGACGGGAGCCACGAGCAAAGCACCTCCCTTCAGAGTCTGAGACATGATTCGTGGCGTGAAGTTCCTCTTCGACGAGCGGGGTGAGAAGTCTGCCGTGATGATCGACCTTCGACAAAGACGCGGTCTGTGGGAAGACATCCTCGATGTCGCCACGGCGAGATCGCGAGAGCGTGAGCCAGCCGAAAGCTGGGCGACCGTTCGGGGCCGATTGGAGAAGGCTTGCCGCCTCAAGAAGAGGCGTCGTCGTGCATGAGGTGCGGATTGGACGTTCCGCTAAGAATGAACCCGAGTAGCTCCCGGGCACCATCATTGAACGCGTCACGACGAAGGGCGAATTTTTCGCTGAATAGCCTCGGCCAACTGGCTGTAAAAAGCTCACGCCGACTGGCCGATGGAAACGATGGGTGTCCGCGAGCGGCGGTTCGGCGACGTGAACGCGGCCCTCGCCGAGGCCTGAACGTCCTGGTTTTTGCTGTTCTGGCGGCATGCGGCAGATCATTGTCTGTGGACTGGGCCGGTTCGGACTCAACGTCATCGAGGCGTTGCGGGAGGCGGGCCGCCAGGTGACGGTGATCTCTGATGAGAAAACTTCCTCGGAGCGGCGGGAGCGGGCTGAGGCGGCCGGTGCCCGGGTGATCGATGGCGACTTCCGCTTCCCCAAGGTCCGCCGTGAGGCCGGCGTACCGGCGGCGGCAGCTGTGCTGCTGACCACCTCTAACGACGTCGATAATCTCGAGGCGGCCCTCGAGATCCGGGGAGAGGCCCCTGATGTGCCGGTCATCATGCGGCACTCTGAGCCCCAGTTTGCCCGCCGGCTGGAAAAGGACTTTGGCATCGCCGCAGCAATGGCCCCCGCGGTGCTGGCAGCCAGCTCATTCGTTGAGGCGGCGATGTCGGTGACGGCAGAAGAGTCGGTCCTGGTTGGCCGTGACTCCCGCATCGATGTGCCGGCCCGCCGGGTGCGGTTTGAGTTTATCGCCATCCCGCTGCTGCTACTGGCAATCTATCTGTCGGCAATCCTTATCTTTCGGCAGACCCTCGGCCTCGACTGGGTCGATGCGGCCTACTTCACCACCTCGGTGGTTACGACCGTTGGCTTTGGTGATTTCAACCTGCAGCATGCCCCCGACTGGGTAAAGATTTTCGGCATCCTGCTGATGTTCTCCGGTATCGTGCTGGTTGCCATCATTGCCTCGATGCTGACGATTTTCATTGTCTCTGGCGCGGCCAACCAGATGCGAAATGAGTTCCTGGCTCGCCGAATGCGGGGGCACGTGGTGGTCTGCGGCCTCGGGCAGGTAGGGGCGGCGATCACCCGTGACCTGCTCACCCGAGACATTCCCGTCGTGGCAATCGATCCAGCCGCCGCTGACGAAGAGCACCGGGAACTCAACCTCCGCTGTCCGCTGATTGTGGGCGACTCCACCAAGTCGGCGGTGCTCGCTCGGGCAGGTGCAGCCCGGGCTCGGGCGTTGATTGCCTGCACTTCCAACGATGCATTGAACCTTGAGATCGGCCTGACCGCCCAGGGGACGGTCGAGGGCCGGCGGTCGGAGCGGCCCCTGCGGCTGGTGCTCCGCTGCTTCGACCCGGAACTGGCCCGGCGGATCCATGCCGTTTCGGACGACTACACGCTCCTCTCGGAGGCCAAGATCGCCGCCCCATTCTTCGTGAGGACTGCCCTCAGCCATGCCGTCTCGACTGTCCAGAACCCAGCCTGACTTCACTTGCTCCTCATCAGTAACCGCAGTTATCATACAACGGAGTGAGAGGCTGGATTCGCCCCTCAACTGGGTGTGTGGGTGGTGAAATTTCAACAGTCGGGGTTCGGGTATGAAGCCTCTACAAATCTCGAAGCCAGGAGGCTTCACGCTCATTGAACTGCTGGTGGTGATTGCCATCATCGGCGTGCTGGTCGGACTTCTGCTGCCGGCGGTCCAGCAGGCCCGCGAGGCTGCCCGACGGGCTTCCTGCACCAACAACTTCAAGCAGATGGGGCTGGCGGCGCACAACTATGCCAGCATCCAGTCGACCCCCCAGTTCCCGCCCGGCTCCAAGCCGTGCGACAATGGCGCGTGGTGGCGGAACGCGGCGCTCTATCTGCCGTCAGCCCATGTCTCGATGCTGCCCTATGTGGAAGAAGTTGCGCTGTTTGATCGCTTCCGGTTCGACTGCTGGCTCTGGGGGGCAAACGCCACCCACGATCCGCCGGGAACCACCGGCAACCAGAACGGGCAGGTCGTCAACAAGCAGATTGCAGGCTGGCGGTGTTCTTCCTCACCACCCTATCCCAATAAGCCGACAACCAACATTGCCTGGAACATGGGCTCAACGATCTACTGGGATCACTCAGCGATGAACGGGCCAATCCAGCGGAAGACTGAAACGCCATTCACCGAAATCACTGACGGTTTAAGCAAGACGATCCTCGCCAGTGAGATCATTCCCGGAGATGGCAGCGGAGCGGCCTTTACCTATCCACGAGACATGCTTCATAGCATTGGGATCTCAGCGGTCACCACGCCGGTGATGCCGCCAGCATCCCAGATTGATGCGGTCGGACAGGCTGCTGAAAATGCGATGAATGCCGGCGCGGCGAGCGGTCACAAGAGCACAATGGGGGACAACTGGGCCTGCTCTGCCTGGCTCTGGTCCTGCTACAACACCGTTGCCCCGCCTAACTGGAGTTACCCGACGAGTACAACAGCGGCCAGCTCTGCCTGGATCATCGGCGTTAATGGCATCTTTCCGGCCCGCAGCTACCATGCCGGCGGCGTGGTAGTGGCCATGTGTGATGGATCGACTCGGTTTATCAACGATAACGTCAATCTGACAACCTATCAGCGGTTGGGAAGTCGCAACGATGGCCAAGTGGTTGGTGACTAAGCTGCTTTAAGCCGACTGTCGAAGGAGGGGTCGCCGATTGGCGGCAGGAAAGCTGCGATGGTTGAATCTGTCGGGTGGATGAAGTCGAGCCGGGTGTTCAGTTGGACGGCTACCTTGCTGCTCGGTCTTGTCGCGGGCTGTGGTTCTGGCGTGCGGGAACGAGTGATTCCTGTCAAGCAGGAAACCCCGATTACACAGGTGAAGAATCTGCTGCAGGGTTATGCCGCAGGCGAGCCGGTCGGTAGCGAAATTATTGGGTTCCCGTCACTGCGGGACGCAGTCGTCGCTGAGAATCCTGCGGTCGGCGGCATCCTTGCTGAGGGGCTCACCCGGATTGAAAAAGTTTTTCGGCAGTCGCGGCGGGTCGCCAAAATCTCAGAGGAAATCCTCGCTGAGGTTGACGCCGCGGCTGACGAATAAACGCCTGCAAGCCGCGATGTCCGGGTTGTCGTGCGGAAATCGATCGGGCTCTGCCAACAGTCCGGAGGAAGTTTTTCATTCACTTTTTGGAGTCGTTCATTGCTAAGAGCGCCCTTGTTTTCTCGTTTGTGAATCGCCGCATCCTGCGTCGATGGCCTTTTGAAAGCCTGCTAGCAGACGATGGATAAAGTCTGCAGTCGCAGTGGACCATCGTTCGCCCGCATTCGCAGGCAAGGGCCATTGATGGCAATCCCGTTCGGCATACAGGTTGCCTAGCAATCAAATGAGCCCCGGATGACGCTCTGCCCTGCCGCACGTTTTGATGGCGAGGCTGCACCCGTTCCGGTGAGAGAAAGCCCATGCTTTGAAGCCCGAAGCGCAAGCTGAGGGAAGCCACGTTTTTTGCACCCAGGCACGCATTCCCTCGGCTCTCTTCAGTACCTCAAAAACGACACGGCATCCGTGCCAAACAGGATTGCCATGGGCGGCATTTTCCGCGGACAGCTAGATCAGCTTGGTGCGACCGGGCACCGCAAAACCTGATGATTCAAGGGTCCCCTTCCAGTCGAGCTCTTTCGGGAATAGGTCGAGCTGCGACTCCTTCGTCATGAAGTCCCAGGTGACCCGCTGGCCGGTGTATGCCGCAGTGCGGCCGAGGATGGCTACCATCGAGCTGTCGGCGGTTTGCTTCAGTTCAACAATCGGCTTGCCGGCTCGGATTGAATCGACGAGATCCTTGTGCTCCTGCCGGTAGGCATCGGAGATCTTTCCTTCCATTTCCCAGACCTTCTTGCCCTTGCGATCGAAGATTCGCGAGCCAGCGTTGCTCGCCCCGATCTGGCAGATGCCTTCTGTGCCGTAGACCAGGTTGTTGACGTCGGCCTTCGTGCCGGGAATCTGCCGGCACATGAATGAGACCGTGCGGCCGTCGGGATAGTCATAGTCAACTGAGACGTTGTCCCACATCTCACTGTCGTCGGGACGGGTGAAGCGGCCGCCCGAGCCGTAGGCCGAAATGGGGTTTGTTCCCATCACCCAGTTGAAGGTGTCGATGTTGTGAACCGCCTGTTCGACGATCTGATCGCCGCTGAGCCAGATGAAGTGCATCCAGTTGGTCAGTTGGTACTCGGCATCGCTCATGCCTGCTTGGCGGGCCCGGTACCAGATGCCACCACCGCAGTAGCGGGCGGAGATGTTGACGATATCACCTATTGCTCCCTGGCGAATCTGTTCAATTGCAGCGACATAGTTGACCTGTCGGCGGTACTGGGTGCCGGTGACAATGGCGGTGCCATTTTTGCGGGCGAGTTCATCGGTTGCGAGGCAGGTGCGATAGCCCGCCGCATCAACGCAGACCGGCTTTTCAGCAAAGACATGTTTTCCAGCCTCGACAGCTGCCTTCAGCATCAGAGGACGGAAGCCGGGAGAGGTCGTTAGCAGGACCAAGTCAACACTGGGATCAGCCAGTACCCGCTCATAGGCGTCGAGGCCGGAGTAGAGGCTGCCCTCTTCAACGGCGACCTTGTCAGGGAAGGCCTTTTTCATCGCGGCAACCATGCGGGTGCAGGCGTCCATTTTCAAGTCTGCTGCTGCAACCAGTTTGACGCCATCGTTGATCGACAACGAATTGTTGATCGCCCCGCTGCCGCGGCCGCCACAACCAATGACGGCGAGACGGAGGTCATGCGATTCAGCGGCAGCAGCGACCGATGAGTGAACCATCGTGCCGGCGGCGAGTGAGGCGGCGGAGCCAGCGGCAAGAAAGCTGCGACGGTTCGGTTCGGGATGTGAGAACGTCGTGGGCATGGTGAGGTTTCCTGTGAGTGAACCGGTTAAGGAAAAGAGATGCCGATCAGCCGAGCAACGCCTGCTGCATCTGATCGAGAACGATTTTTAGGCGGGCAACGTCGCCACCACCCACCTCGGCTGAGACCCAGCCGGTGAAGTCGATCTCACGCAGGGCGGCCCGGACAGAGGCCCAGTCGATGTCACCGGCGGTGATGTCAACAAAGCCTTTCCAAGGACCATCCATGTCGGCTCGTGCGTTGGAGTAGCCCTTGATATCGAGCTTCACGATTCGGGGCCCGAGTTCTCGTACCCAGCTGGCAACGTCGCCATAGCGGGCATGGTTCCCGAGGTCGAAGAACGCGCCCACCCAGGGGCTTTGGAAACTGTCGATATAGTCGGCAAAGGCTCTGGCCGATTGCGTCCGGGGACCATCAGGCTCGTAGAACATGCCGTTCCAGACGTTTTCGAACAGGATCCGCTGCCCGAGCCTGGCCGCCAACGGAATCACCGACTGGATTGCCTCACGGGCCAGATCGGGGCTGGCAGGGCCATCGTCAGCCCTGCCCAGCACAATCAGCACAGCATTGCCGCCGGCGGCGTGGGAGACCCGAATGCAGTGTTCAAGATTGGCCACAGCCTTCGACCGGGTGGCCTCGTCGGGGCTGGTGAGCCGCTGCTTCCAGTGGGCGTGATTGATGGCGTTGTGAATGAACACGCCGGTGGCAGCGGCAGCTTGCCGAAGTTGCTCCGGGGTCACGCTGGCAGCGGCATCAAAATCGACACCGTCCATGCCGGCTTCACGGGCGGCAGTCAGCCGGGCCTCGAGGGTCGGGCCTTGGGTCATGCCATACTTGCAGGAGAACAGGAGTTTGCGATCTGTCTCGGGCAGCGGCGGTAAGCAGTTCGCCGTTGCGGAGGCGGCAGCAGCCGGGGGCTCTGCCCGGGCTGCGATCGGCTGGAGCGCAGTCACCGGTAGGACCGCCAAGCCAGCCAGCATGGTTCGTCGAGTCGCCACCATTTTGAAAAGGCCTCGTCTTCGGCAAGTCAGAGCAAACAGGTCAGCCCATCATGCGTGCATCACCCATGGAAGGTCACCTGAGGGAGTTTCCAATATCAGTGACCCCACTCGCAGCCTTCTCTATCGTCGTCGCGGGCCGTTATCTTACATCGCCAAAAGCGTGTTGAATATCAATTTGTGTCAGCCGGCGATTCCGCCAGAACTGCTGTGACCCGGCTAGGGAGATTGGCGGAATTGATTTTGCGGCAGCGTGTGTGACGAAGCCGCCAACGCATCCGTTCGCTATTTTCTGACGATTGATGCGAATGACGCGAGGGGATGCCCAGATGACAGTGTCATGGGCTCTCAGCGGTAGCGGGCTGCCGAAGCTGGCCCTCGGCGGGGGCTCAGCCAGCAATCGCCTTGTAGACGTGGCCCTCGTTGGCGTCGATCCGTTCGGGCCGGCCGGCGTGATGGTAGACCAGCTTCTTATGGTCAAGGCCAAGCAGATAGAGAATGGTTGAGTGCAGGTCGTGCACATGCAGGCGGTTGTCGACGGCGTGCAGGCCAACCTCGTCGGTGGTGCCGTGGACCGTGCCACCGCGGACGCCGCCGCCGGCCATCCACATGGTGAAGCCAGACGGGTTATGGTCTCGACCATCACCCTTCTCACTCATCGGCGTGCGGCCGAACTCGCCTCCCCAGACAACCAGTGTCTCATCGAGCAGCCCGCGGCGGCGGAGGTCGGTCAGTAGGGCCGTCACCGGCTTGTCCATTTCGCGGCACATATTCTTATGATTGGCCTCGATCCCCTTGTGGGCGTCCCACTTGCTGCCCGAGCCGTGATAGCACTGGATGAACCGCACGCCCCGCTCCACCAATCGGCGGGCCAGCAGGCAGTTGCGACCGAAGCGGGCGGTCTCTTTGTTCTCGAGCCCGTAGAGAGCCTTGGTCTCTGCCGTCTCGGTTGACAGGTCGACCGCCTCCGGCGCGTGGGCCTGCATCTGGAAGGCGAGTTCGTAAGAGCGAATCCGCGCCTCCAGTTCACTGTTGGCGTCGCGGCCGGTCTGGTGCATCCGGTTGCGTCGCTGCAGGTAATCAAGGGCCAGCCGTTGCTGGGCCGATGTCACATGCTCGGGTGCCGCCAGATTCGGAAACGGTGGCCCCTCAAGTTCCAAGGCAGCCCCCTGGTAGACCGCGGGCATAAAGCCGGTGCCCCAGTTCCGCGGGCCGTTGACCACCATATCTTCCCGGTCCCGCATCACCACGAAGGCCGGCAGGTTTTCGTTCTCGGTGCCGAGGCCATAGCTGACCCAGGCCCCGAGTGACGGCCGGCCAGCGAACTGGATGCCGGTATTCATCTGGCAGACGCCGCCGGAATGATTGATGCCGTTCGTCCAGCACGAGCGAATCACCGCCAGTTCGTCGGCCTGGGTGGCCATGTGCGGCAGCCAGTCGCTGATCCAGAGGCCCCCCTGGCCGTGCTGCCGCCACTTTCGCTTGGACGGCAGAATCGGTGAATCAAACTCTCCCATCGCCGTGATCACTCGGCCAAAGCTCTCGGGAACCGGCTGGCCGGCCAGTTTTTCAAGGGCAGGCTTGGGATCGAACAGATCGATGTGGCTCGGCCCACCCTCCATGAACAGAAAGATCACGCTCTTGGCCCGGCCGGCAACATGCGGTGGCTTGGCAGCCAGCGGATTGCCGCCGCCGGCAGCCCCAAGGGTGGCGGCAGTGGCCTCACTGTCAGCGAGCCCGGCGAGGGCGACCGCCCCAAAGCCGGCCCCGGCAGTGGTGAGCATTTCACGGCGAGAGAGAAAAGTCATGGCTTGTTCCTCGTTGAGCCTCAACGAGCCTAATCGAGATAGAGCAGTTCGTTGGTGTTGAGCAGGGCATGGGCGAGTGCCGCCCGGGCCTGGTCGCGTGGGCTGAGCCGGTTGCTCTTGCCCGCCGTGATAGCCGCATGGTTGCCCTGGCCTGAGGCATCACGGCCGATGGCATCAGGGGTGTCAAACCGCCAGTCGAGCACCGGGGCGACCGCCGCCTCGGCCTCAATGTCTGCGGTTGTTAGCCGGGCGGCATCGAGCCTGAGCCGGGCGATGAGTCCGTCCCAGCTGTGGGTGTCTTTCCGACGGCCCAGCCGCAACGGGTTGGTCCCACGGATGCCCCGATTGACCTCATGCGGCACGCTGGCGGTTTGCAGCGGAGCGTCGGCCTTGCTGAGGTCCCGCAGGTAGAAGGTGATGCCCTGCGGCGAGGTGTCATCGAGGTCGACGCTGGCTGCCACGAAGTAGGGCCGATTGAGTTCCAACCGCAGGTCGGACGGCACCACCTCGTAATGGATGTTTTCGGCGTCCTCCGTCTTGCCGACCAGTTGCAGGATCAGATTCCGGGGCTGGTAGCGGCTTTTGGTCGAAGTGACCCCCAGCGACCAGCCTGGGGTCTTATAGTCTCCCGACCAGGTTGCCGCGATGGTCCGAACCTTGGCATCGCTGAACAGGCTCTTGAGCATCACCACGGCCTGCACGGTAAAATCAGCCTCAGGCAGTGGTTCAACTGTCGAGAGCTGCACCGCCAGTTCTCCCTCAGGGCTCAGGGCAACCGCCTGTCCGGACGGCCCCGTGAGCTCACCCGGCATGGCCACCAGTTGCTCGGACTCACTGCGGCCGGTCTCCACTGGCACCAGCGCCTCGTAGGCGGCCAGAAAGTTCACGGCATCGTCCCGCTCGGCGGAAGTGGCCGAGCGGCCAAACAGCTGCTGGTGAAGGGCTTCTACAAATGCCGCGTCGTTGGCCGCCGACAGCCGCCGGGCGATGGCCCGGGCTTGGTCGTGGGCCCAGTCACTGTTGGCCAACAGCAGGGCCTGGCTGGGCGTGGTGGTGCGATGACGCCGACCGGCCGACTGGATGCGGTCGGGCAGATCGAAGGCCGCGAGCAGCGGGTCAGGGCCGTTTCGGCGGACAGGCTTGTAGAGTGCCCGCTTCTGGGTGCTACCGCTGGTGACACTGCCCGCGGCAACCAGAACTGTGTCGGTGATCTCCTCACCGGCGAGTCGCCGTGCGTTCATCCGCCAGAGAAGATGATTCTCCGGGTCGACTTCAGCGAGCTTGTCATCCAGCGGCCGGTCGGAACGCTGGGCGAAAGTGGCCGACGTGAGGATCAGCCGGTGGAGCTTTTTCAGGCTCCAGCCTTCCTGCATGAACCAGCCGGCCAGCCAGTCGAGCAGCTCCGGGTGGGTCGGCTGCTGCCCCAGATGGCCAAACTCGTTCGGCGTGGCGACCAGCCCGCGGCCGAAGTGCTGCTGCCAGATGCGGTTGACAATCACCCGGGCCGTGAGCGGATTCTCTGGGCTGACGATCCACCGTGCCAAGGCCGTCCGCCGGCCGGTGCTGTTCAGGGCTGGTGGTGGTGGCTCGATGTCTGCCGGTGCCGGGTCAAGCAGCGTCAGGATGCCGGGGGGGATCGGCGTCTTCGTGCGATCGTCCGGGATGTGGGTGACCGGGGCCACCGGGCCGACGTCACTGGCCACAAAGGCCTGGGTTGGTAACGGCTTGGGTTTGAGGCTGTCGTAGGCCGCGAGCTGCTCACGCAGTTGCTTCCGCTCGGTGGCGGCGGCTTCATCGAGA
>RFVE01000072.1 GCA_009922585.1 Planctomycetia bacterium | reverse complement strand
TCGGCCAGATAGAGCACCGGATCGCCCGTGTTGCGAAAGCGAACCCCTTGATGCTGGTTTGGCAGAAAGCCCGCCCCCCAGAGCCGGTCATACAGCGGCTGATCATTTGGCCTGCCTGACCCAAAGCTCGTCAGCACGATGTAGGCCGGCAGATCGGTGTTGTCGCTGCCCAGGCCATAGCTCAGCCAGGCCCCAATGCTCGGTCGGCCGGCCAGCTGGTGACCTGTCTGAAAGAAGGTGATGGCTGGGTCGTGGTTGATCTGTTCGGTGTGCATTGAACGGACCATGCACCAGCGGTCGGCATGGCGAGCAATGTTGGGCACAAGGTCGCTGAACCACATGCCACTCTCACCGTGCTGGGCAAAGGAAAACATCGACGGAGCGACCGGAAAGCTCTTCTGGCCACTTGTCATCGTCGTCAGCCGCTGACCCTGACGGATCGACTCAGGCAGATCTTCGCCCCGGTGCTTCTCCATCTGCGGCTTTGGGTCGAACAGATCCATCTGCGAGGGCGCGCCCGACTGAAACAGATAGATGATCCGCTTGGCTTTCGGTGGGAAGTTTGGAAAGGTCGGACCAGCGGTGGTGGTCGCTGCCAAAGCGGCACCAGGCTGCATCAGCGAGGCAAGTGCGGCATAGCCGAGACCACCCCCTGCACCACCGAGAAAAACCCGGCGATTGAGCTGATCCTGGAGCTTGAGCGACTGAAAATGATTCATGGCGTTACTCCCGCATCACACATTCATCGAGGTTGAGCAGCACGTTGGCCGCCAGCGTGTAGGCGGCATACTCAGCCAGCGGCACCCCTTCGGGCCTGGGCACGATGCCAACCTCGGCAAGCTGGGCCGCCGCCTCGTGGTCGGCAGCAAAGGCAGCCAGGTCGGCGGCCAGTCCACTGACAAGGGTCAGTTGTTCTGCTGGGGTGGGCGAACGGCCCAGCACCAGCCGAAAGCCGTGGGCGATCCGGTCGGCTGGCTGGCTGCCGCCTTCAGCAAGCATCCGCTGGGCCAGGCCGTGGGCAGCCTCAAGAAAGGTCGTCTCGTTGAGCAGGGCCAGCGCCTGTAGCGGGGTGTTGGTCCGCGACCGCTTCACCGTGCAGGTTTCACGATTGGGGGCGTCGAACAGCAGCATGGTGGGTGGGGCGGCGGTCCGCTTCCAGATTGTGTACATGCTGCGGCGGAAGCGATCGTCGTTGGTCGCCGGCTTGTAGCCACGCAGGTTGCCGTACTTGCTGGTCTCATCCCAGACGCCTTCGGGCATCCAAGGCCGCACACTCGGCCCACCAATCGTCGGTACCAGCAGACCAGCCGCCGCAAACGCCGTGTCACGGACCATTTCTGCAGGGAGTCGAATGCGTGGGGCCCGAGCCAACAGCCGGTTTTCGGGGTCCTTCGCCAGGGCGGCCGGCGTAACGGTAGAGGCCTGCCGATAAACCCGACTGGTGACCAGCAGCTTGATGAACCGCTTCATGTCCCAGCCGGTTTCCATGAACTCGGCCGCCAGCCAGTCGAGCAGCGCCGGATGGCTCGGATACGACGCCTGATTGCCAAGGTTCTCGCTGGTCTTGACCAGCCCGACGCCAAAGAATCGCTCCCACATCCGGTTGACCCAGACCCGTGCCGTCAGCGGATTGTCGCGAGAGACAATCCAGCGAGCCAGCGACAGCCGGTCGGCCTGCGAGTTTGCTGGCGACGGCAGAAACGCGGGTAGTCCCGGTTCGACCTTGTCGCCCCGCTTGTCATACTCGCCACGAATCAACACAAAGGCATCCCGCGGCTTGCCCTCTCGCATCACCATGGCACTGGGCAGCTTGTTCTGGAATGCCTCAAGGCTTTTCTGGGCGGCATCACGGGCGGCCTCCGCCCGCTTCACCGGGCCATCGACCTGACCGCGATAGAACGTCTCCAGCCGTTTCTGTTGTTCAGGCGACCGCTCGCCGGCAGCGATCTGCAGCACGGTCTGCACTTTCTCAGGCAGTTGCACGCCGTTCACTCCCAACAGGCTCGGCTCTTCGGTCGAGTAGGCCATTCGAAATCGGGCGATGGTATGTCCGGCAAACTGTGATTCCTGCCGAATCGTTACCACCAGCCGCGAGTTTTCCGGCACCATGAGCGACTGATCAGGAAAGAGCGCGATCTGTCGCGGCGTATCGTTGTCTGCCAGATGGCCATCGATCGCCCAGCCATCACCTTTCTTGCCGGTGAGAATCTTGGCCGCCTCCCAGCCCTGCTGGGCATAGCTGGCGTCAGCCCGCTTGAAGACCACCGGGATCATCTTGCCATCACCCGGTGGGTCGATCTCAGCTTCAATTTTTGTGACGACCACGTTGCCATTGCCACCCCGCCCGAAACCACCGCCGGCCAGCCCGGCGACGGGCAACAGCTCCAGCCGGAAGCCGCCAAAGGTGCCCGGCGGAATCAGCGACTCAAACGTGTAGCTATCTTGGGGTGGGCTGGTCCCTTCAACCAGCCAGCTGCCATCCTCACTGCGGCGGAAGCTCGCCCCACCGGAACTCGCCAGTTCCAGTGGCTCAAACGGCTGCCATGCCTTCTCCGTCTGCTCAAGTGACGCCCGTGCCTCAGCCGCCCACGCTTCAACCAGGCCGGGGAGGTTTTTCAGTTCCAGTGCAACTGCCGCCTTGGCATCAGCCAGCAGTTGCTCAAGTTTGTCCAACTGGGCCTGTTGGGGTTCGTCGGGCAGTCGCAGCAGGGGGTCTGAGTTGCCGCCACTGCGGTTGGACTGCCCCATGATCGTGCCACTCTCCGGCACGTTGTTGAACAGGGCAAAGAGGGCATAGAACTCTCGCTGGGAAAGCGGGTCGTACTTGTGATCGTGGCAGCGGGCGCAGCCAACCGTCAGCCCCAGCCAGGTCTGCCCGGTGGTCTCCACCCGGTCGATCACCGTCTCAACCCGCCACTCTTCGGCAATGATGCCCCCCTCACCATTGATCCGATGGTTGCGGTTGAAACCAGTCGCGATGAGTTGATCGCGGGTCGGATCGGGCAGCATGTCGCCAGCCAGTTGTTCAATCGTGAACTGGTCGAAAGGCAGGTTGCGATTGAAAGCTGCGATCACCCAGTCCCGCCAGGGCCAATTTGAGCGGCTTGAGTCGGTCTGGTAGCCGTGGCTGTCGGCGTAGCGGGCGGCATCAAGCCACTCAATTGCCATCCGTTCGCCATAGTGCGGACTGGCCAGTAGCTGGTCGACATACCGCTCATAGGCACCAGGCGTCTTGTCGGCAAGAAAGGCTGCCACTGCTGCTGGCGTTGGCGGCAAACCGGTCAGGTCGAGGGCAAGCCTGCGGGCAAGGGTGACCCGTTCAGCCTCGGTGTTTGGCTGAACGCCCTCCTTCTCCAGCCGCGCCATGATGAAGCGGTCAATCGGTGTCACCGGCCAGTGCTGGTCGGCAACTTCCGGTACAGCTGGCCGCTCAACCCGCTCAAACGCCCAGTGGTCACGATACTCCGCGCCCTCAGCAATCCAACGAGCGAGCAACTCGGCCTCGGCTGGTGTGATCGGCTTGCCCACCTCAGGAGGCGGCATCACGACATCTGGGTCGTTGCTGGTGATGCGGGCAAGCAGTTCGCTCGCCGCCACCTTTCCTGGCACGATCGCTGTTAGCCCGCTGTCAAGTTCGGCTGTAGCCGCCGCGGCATCATCCAGCCGCAGACCGGCCTGGCGATCCTCTTCGTCCGGCCCGTGACAGGCAAAACACCGATCGGAGAGCAATGGCCTGATATCACGATTGAAATCGATCGCATCGGCTGCAGCCGGACCGGCAGCCAACAGGCCGAAAAGTGCTGTCAATGGCAGGCAACGACACCACGCAGCGGCGTGTCCCATCGGAAACTCCTGAGGGGAAACACCCGCGTCGCCGCTTGCCGAGGCAATACCCTCGTCGCAAACGCGGACCGGCTTGGTCGATCAGCGGGAACGTAGGCTGAAGAGACTCATCGTCTCCTCACTCAACATCATGAAAGCCTAGTGAGGGATCCGCGTCAAGCAAACCGCCAGCATGAACATCTTCGCAAATGGCCGTCAATGACGGAAAACGCGAACCAGAGCAGCCTGCAACCGGTTTTGCCAATCCTGCGAATACTCAGCTCTCGTTCCCAGCTTTTTTCAGCCGCTTGACCTCTGCCTCAAGCGTCTCGATCCGCTTCTGCATCTCGTCAAACTGCTTGCGGGCCTGCTCCATCCGCTCACGAGCCTGCTCCATCCACTCGCGTCCTTGTCGCATCCGCTGCTCCATCTGCTCGCGGATTTCTTTCGGCAGTTCAAGTCGATCGAGTGGCCGCTCCTTGCTGCCCATCTGTCGACCATCGCCTCGGGGTGGCCGCATCTGGGGACCGGGTCGGAACCCTTCGCCATCCTCGCCCATCCATTCAGGACGGGGCGGGCGAGGTCCACGGCCAGCATCTCCGTGCCGACTTGGAGGCCCACCATCAAGCCGTCTTTCGATCCGCGAAAGCCGATCCAGAATCTCATCGAACCGCCGCAACACCTGATCCCGCATCATCGACGGGTTGTCAATGCCGGGCCGCTCTCGCCCCCGGGGCCCCTCCGGCCGGTCTCCCTGCTGCCGGATTGGGGGCTCGTCGGCCTTGAGCTGCCACTGCGGCAGCAGCACCAACACTCCGACGCCAGTGAGTGCAACAGCGGTGAGAACAAGTATGCGTTTCATGACGGGCTCCTGTGGGCTGCAAGGAAACGGATGGACGAACGCCCGTGCGGACGATTGACAATGCCCGGCGACAGACTTCGTTGCGGGTCGTATGCTTCGTATCTACTATGAACGACCCGGTCGCCAAAAAGTTTCTCGACCCCGCGCTCCTCGATTTTGGCTGCGATCAGACGGGCCACGGCCGGCGGCTGGAGCATTTCGGTGGTGTGTTGATCGACCGACCGCTGCCGGCCAGCCGGGCGGCTCGACGGCAGCCGGGGCTTTGGCAGGACGCGACGGTGGTCTTTCGAGAGGCCAGCCGGGGCCGTGGCAGCTGGGAGATCCGCGGCCATGTGCCTGATCCTTGGCTGATCGACCTCCCGCTCCCCGGCCACTGCCTGCGGCTTTTGGTGCGTCCCGCACCATCCGGTCAGGTCGGAATTTTTCTGGAACAGTGGCCCCAATGGCAGTGGCTGACGAGAGCCACATCGGCCGGCAGCCGCGTTCTTTCACTGTTCGCCCACTCTGGCGCGGCCACCCTGGCGTTGGCCGCCGCAGGAGCCGAGGTCGTTCATATCGACAGTTCCCGGCAGGCACTCGAGCTCGCGCGGGAGAACGCCGCCGCCTCCGGCCTGGCCGCAGCACCAATCCGCTGGGTTCGGGAAGATGCCCGCCGGTTTGTCAGCCGTGAGCTCCGCCGAGGGAGCCAGTACGACGGCGTGGTCCTCGACCCGCCCTCCTGGGGCCACGGACCCAGGGGTGAGGCGTTCGCGATCGACCGCGATCTGCCGCCGTTGCTGGCCGACTGCTGCCGCCTGCTCACGCCCGCTGCCCGCGGCCCCGTGCTGCTGTCGGCTCACTCACCCGGCTGGCAACCAAAGCGGCTCCAGGCGACACTGACGGCATCCCTGGAGACAACGCTGCTGGCAGCGACCCAGGTCAGCAGCGGTGAACTGACCTGCCCCGACCTGGCGGGCCGGCTGCTGCCGCAAGGCGGCTTTGCCCGGGCCGGGGGCCTGCCGCCAACAGGCAACCGTGGAACGAACAGTCGATGACAGAACCTGCAACCGTTATTGAGTCTGTCTTAGCCGCTGGCTCGGTCACGAGCCCGGCGAACCCCCGGGTCCGCGCTGCTGCTCGTTTGCGGGATGCCGGAGACCGACGGGAAACCGGCCTGACGCTGGTCGATGGACTGCGGGAACTTGACCGCTGTCTTCGTGCCGGCGTTGAACTTGTCGAAGTCTTTGTGGCCGCCGACCGACTGTCACCACCCACAACCATGCTGCTGGCAATCTTGGCCGAGCTTGTTGCCCGGAAGATCCCCCTGCTCCCTCTGGCCGACCGACCGTTCACCCGAATCAGCTTCGGCGGCCGTAACGAGGGTGTGGTTGCAGTGGCACGGTTTTGCAGCGGGCCGCTTACAACCTTTACGGCCAAGGCCGACCAGCCGATCTTTATTTTGGAAGGCGTCGAAAAGCCCGGGAACCTTGGGGCGATCCTCCGCTCGGCCGATGCCACTGGCTGCGGCGGCGTCATCGTCTGTGGAGCCGGCACCGACGCGGCCAATCCTGCGGTGATTCGGGCCAGCCTCGGCACCGTTTTCAGCCTGCCGCTGGCGACTGCCACCACAGCCAAGGCAATCGAGTGGTGTGCCGATCGGAATCGCCCGGTGATCGCCGCCACCCCTGAGGGCAGTTGCCGCTGGTGCGACGTCACTCTCGGCGGTAACGCGGCAATTTTGCTGGGCAGCGAGGCCCACGGCATCTCGACCGCCTGGTGTGATGCAGCATCAGCCGGATCACTCGCCCTCACCACGGTCGCCCTGCCGATGCTTGGCGTGGCCGACAGTCTCAATGTCTCCGCCACCGCCGCCGTCCTCGCCTACGAATCGCTGCGACAGCGGCAGAAAATCGACTAAACCACCAATGGAGGAAATGTGAATAACCCGCCCACCGACAATTTGCTCGATACCACTCGTCTGGCCACTGATCTGGTGACGGCCCAGCAGGCCAATGGCGTTGACGCCATGCTTGGTCAGCTTGAAGAGACGCTCCGTGAAAACCGCCGCTGGCATGGACTATTCGATGCCCGGCTCCTGCGGGCTCGCGCAGCTCTCGGGCTACCGCTGGTAGGACAGGTGGCCCAGGCATCAACTGAAAGACGAGGTCAGTTGGACGAGCAGACGATCGCAGCTTGTCGGGAAGTCGGTTGGGGACTGTTTGAAGACGGACAGATTGCCGGCGGCTGGATGTACCTGCGGGCCTCGGTCGATCAGCACGAGGTTATCGAGCGGCTGCAGGTGCTCACCGAAAAACTGTTGGCGGACATGGCAGCCGGTGACAGCGACGAGGCGGCCTACCAACCGCTCCAGGAGATTGTGCAGCTGGCCCTCTGGGAAGGGCTCGACCCGACCCTCGGGATTCGCGTGATGCTCGCTGCACAGGGTACCTGTAATGCGATAACCGCTTACGAGCAGTCGGTGGCCGCCCTCCCACCCGATCGTCAGGCACCTGTGGCTGGTCTGCTGATCGACCACCTTCACGGTGAACTCCTCGAAAGCCTTGCCCGCGACCTTGAAGAGCGAGGGCTGCTGACGGCCGCAACGCTTGCCGACATCCGGGCAACTGGTGGTGGTGTGGCAGCGGTACTGGCGGCCGTCGACGGACTCCAGCAGGATGCCAGCATTCATCTCGACGCCTCACACCTGCAGGCAGTGTTGCGGTTTGCTCGGGTCTGCACCGACCCGGCGGTGCTCAACAAGGCTGTCGCTCTGGCCACCTACGCCTGCCGGCTGCCAGAAGACTTTCGATATCCCGGCGATCCTCCCTTCACCGACTTCGGCACCGCCTCGCGGCTCTTTTATGCGGCCCAGTTGGGTGACGATGTCGATGAGGCGGTGGCCTTTTTTCAGCAGGCAGCCACCGAGGCTGATCAATACGACGCCCCAACCGCCTGGGACACGCTGGCAGTGCTACTGGCCCGGCTGAACCGACCCAGTGCGGCCCTTGAAGCGGTGCTGGCCCGGCCTGCCGACAGGGGACCGGCACAGCCTGCACCGCTGGCCGCCACGCTTCCGCCGCTGGTGGAACTGGCTCACGCCGCTGGGGCGGGTGACCGTCTGCGGGCCGCCTGCCTCGAACGGGATGACGTGATCACCTTTGCGGCGTCACTCGCCCGCGATGCGGCAGGCTGATCCAGACGTCGTCACTTCGTCCACCAACTGGGCTTGAGCCAGTCAGGGCACCAGCCGTGGCCGCAGCTATGACAGTGTCCCTCAGTGGCATAGCCGCACTGTTCTGGTGTCCAAAACCCCTTACCCGGCGGCATTTGCCACGGTGCCAGCAGGTCGAGGGAGGGCGATTTGAACTGGCCTCCCCGCCACTGGTTTCGGCAGTCACACGGGTCGGGACAGTTTGGCTCGTCCCAGAATGCTCCCCAGTACCGGGGCCCACAGCCGGTATCTTCACAGGGCATCGTCTTGCCACCGTAGGGTCCTCGGCAGGCTCGGCACTCACCGGCCGCCGCCAGTTGCATGGTCAGCCCGATCAGGCAGGCCAAAGCAACACACGACGCCGTCAATCGCTGGATGAAAGTGTTCATGGTGAGAATATCGGCCAGCTTTCACTGATGCGGTTTGGCAAAAGCCAACCGCTCGTACCAGTTCTGCGGTTTTGCCAAGGCCGCAAGCTTTCCTATTTTCCCGCCCGACCGAGCAGGCCCACGCAACGAGACTTTCACCGCTTCCAACCCAGCGCGGGACCAATAACTTAAGGATGAGGCGAAGGGGATCGGTGAACGCTCGAGGAGCTTTGGGCGTATCCTCGCCCACGCGACGAGACTTTCACCGTCCCCAAGCCGGCGTGGGCACCCTTGGGCGGTTTGGAACAGACAAACAGCGGGCAACCTATTCGACGTCGGCTACGGCCACCGACGGCGCGGCAAGGGTCTGCTCATAGACCTCGCGGTAACGACGGGCACTGGCCTGCCAGGACCAGTCCTGCTCCATGACGCGACGAACCAGTTCTCGCCAACGGTCCTGGTCACCACGGGCGGCGACGGCCCGCCGCACCGCCTCCTCAAGGGCTGCCGATTCAAACGCCTCAAAGACGAAACCACTGGCAGTGCCGTCGGCCAGCGTCTGGTCGTTTGTGTCAACCACAGTGTCGGCCAGTCCGCCAGTTGCCCGCACGACGGGGATGGTGCCATAGCGAAACGCATAGAGCTGGGCTAGCCCACAAGGTTCATACTGACTGGGCATCAGCAGGATGTCGGCCGCTGCCTGAATCAGGTGAGCCAGTGTCTCGTCAAAGCCAATCACCACATCGACCGTGTCGGGGTACGAGGCGGCCACCGTCCGCAACGCCTGCTCACTGGCCGGGTCGCCGGTGCCAAGAATCACGAAGTGGGCCAGCCCCGAACCCGCCATGCGGTTGATGAGGTCGAGGATCAGCCCCACGCCCTTCTGCTCGGCAAGCCGGCCGACGAAGGCGACCAGTGGCCTCGGGTCGGGCGCGGCATGGCCCAGTCGGGCTGCCAGTGCCACCCGGGCCGTGTACTTGCCGTCATCCACATCGTCCGCACTGTAGTGACGGGGAATGTGCGCATCGGCATGGGGGTTCCAGGTGTTGGTGTCGATGCCATTGACGATGCCAACGAGATCGCGACTGCGTCCGGCCAGCACCCCCTCAAGGCCGTTGCCTCCCGGGGCCATCTGAATCTCGCGGGCATAGGTGGGGCTGACGGTTGTCAGTTTGTCAGCGAAGACGATGCCTGCCTTGAGCATATTGAGCTGGCCATAGAACTCCATCTGCTGCCAGTTGAAGTACTTCCAGTGGAATCCGGTCAGCAGCATGTCCCAGTGCCAGAACTGGCCTTGGTAGGCCATGTTGTGAATGGTGAGCACGGTGCGAGCCTGCCCGATGGTCGGCCATGAACTGTAAAGCAGCTTTTGGTAGGCCGGCACCAGGCCCGTCTGCCAGTCGTGGCAGTGGATGATGTCAAACGGCTCGGGCTGGCGGGCTGCCAATTCGAGAGCGGCTCGTGAAAAGAAGATGAACCGTTCGGCATTGTCGGCATAGTCATCCGGTGTGCCGTAGAGGCTGTCCCGGTCAAAGCAGTGATCATTGCCGATCAGGAATATCTGCCCATCGTCTCCCGGCAGTCGGCAAGTGAACACCGTTGCCTCGAGACTGCGGGTACCGACTGCCACCGGAAACCGCAGGTCGGTTTGCTCGATCGGCAGCCCCTTGCCAAAGACGCTGCGATAGGCCGGCAGCACGAGTGTGGTCTGGCAGCCAAGCTGTTGCAGGGCCACGGGCAGGGCGCCCGCCACGTCCGCCAGTCCACCGGTTTTGGCAAACGGCACCGCCTCGCTGGCAATCTGCAGCACACGCATCGGGCCGCTGTCCTGTCTCCGTAAAAATCGACGACCGAGCAGGATCGGTCACATCCACCTTGGTAGCATACCTTGCGGATCGCTTTCATTCCCCGGCGCACGTTCACCCAATGCCACTGGTCAACCCAGCCAGCCTGTTCCGCCTGCGGCTTTCCTGCCCCTGGCGGGAACGGCTCTGGCCGCCTGCGAAGAGCCACCTCGATGAGACCTGCCTGCTGCCGCAACTGGCGGGACTGGCGGGCGTGCCGGACCTGCTGGAACTGTCGGTCGGCTGGAACGAGGCGGGGCTCGGGGTGCGGGCCCGCATCGATGGGCTTTCGGGAAGCCGCTGGTGCCAGCCGGCAAAGCCGGAGGACAGTGACGGCCTGCACCTCTGGATTGCCACCCGACCCACGGGCGAAAGTCACCGGGCCGGCCGGTTCTGCCGGCGACTGGCGTTGCTGCCGACCGGTGGTGGTCAGCAGGCCAGCGAGCCAGTCGCGGTGGCGGCCCAGATTCCCCGCACCAGCGAGCCAGCCGCTCCGCTACCCGAAAAGTCGGTCCTGCTGGCGGCTAAGAACGCGGCCTCCGGCTGGCAGATCGACGCCTTCATCACGGCCGCCGCCCTACCGGGCTGGGATCCCGACGAAAGCCCCCGGCTGGGCTTCTTCGCCGCCGCGGTCGACCGCCGTCTGGGCAAGCTGCCCTGCTTTGCCCCGCCTGAGTTTCCCTGGGAGAGCGACCCAACCACCTGGGCCGAGCTGCTGCTGACGCGGTGACTGTCGGTGAAATTTGCGAAAGATTTTCCCGCAGTGAGAGAACGTTCTGATGGTGGAAGTCTGCCGCCCGTCACACAACAGCGTTGCGGAATCAGCCGTGCCCGAACCTGACCATCTTCAACTGATGCGGGAATGCACGGCCGCCTGGACCGAGGCCCAGCAGCCGGTGCGGCGGTTCATCCGTTCGCTGGTTCGTGATCATCAGCATGTTGAAGACACTGCCTGGGCTCTTGGCATCGCCCGCAACAAGGTGATGAACTACTGGAGCAAGCAGGGCCGTGACCGACACCGCTTTGATCAGCTGGCCCTCGACAACCTGATGGCCGCCCACGAAGACCTCCACCAGTCGGCTGACGACCGTCGGCAGGCACTGGCGGGCTGCCTGGGCAAACTGTCGGCGACCGACCGTAGCCTGGTTGATCGCCACTACGGCGAAAGCATTGCGGCTACCACCCTTGCTGACCTCTTTGGCCTCACCACCAACGCCATCTACATCCGACTCCATCGGGTCCGCAGGACACTCTTGGCCTGCATTGAACGAACCCTCGCCCGCCAAGAGCGAAACGTATGACACACGACCATTCAACACTCGATGAGCAGATGCAGGCCTACCTTGACGGGACCGCCAGTGAGGCTGACCTGCAGACTGTTGCCGAGGCGGTTCGCAATGACCCCGCTGCTGCCAGTCTGCTCGCCCGGCACACCCTGCTGCGGGAACTGCTGGAAGACCACTATGCCGACGGTAACGAACTGGTGTCACTCCACCCGGCCGCTGTCATCACGAATCAGTCAGACTTCGCCTCTCAAGCAGGCCGACACCAGCCTGGCCGGGTGACAGGCCAACACCAGCCTGGCCGGGTGGCAGGCCTACACCAGCCTGGCTGGATGGCTGCAACGACCGCCATCGCAGCCTTGCTGGTCGTTATCGCTTTCGGCTGGGGCGGCTGGCTACCCAAGGCCACAGACGATGCCAGCCCGGCAGTGCCGACCGTGGCAGTGGTTGCCAGGCACACCCCGGCCCTCCAGTGGGAGGCTGCTTCCGCAGGGCCACTGGCCCGCGGCACAAGTCTGCCAGCCGGCCCTGTAAAAATTCGCAAAGGCAGTCTTTCGCTCCTGCTGTCATCAGGCGTGGAACTGACAGTTGACGGACCGGCTGAGTTTGACCTGCAGAGCGACATGCAGGTGCTGCTTGCTGCAGGCCACATGCATGCAGTGGTGCCAGAGGGAGCCGAGGGGTTTGCGATTGAGGCTGCCGGTCTGCGGGTGGTCGATCTCGGCACCGAGTTTGAGGTCACGATGCCCGCCGACGGCCGGCCGCTGGTGGCAGTTAGCCGGGGGGCGGTGGAGACCTCGTTTACGAACTCGCCGACCCGCATGCGAATCGGTGAGGCTGAACGACACCGTTTCGACCCGACGACCCGCACCAGTGAGCCACTGGGAACGCTCAGCGACGCGGTCGCCATGAAGCCAGCAACGCTCGGCCAACCGGCCCCGGCGCCTCGGGCAACGACCAGCCGCAATCCAGCCGACCACGCCAACCCAACCACGACACTTGAGTCCGAGACACTGGCCATCGCCGCAGGCACGTTCATTTCTCTTGACCATGCCCAGAAAAAGGAACGGCTACAGCTCGGTGAACCTGGCGGCAACTCTGGCCTGACCATCCTGCCCGATGGTTCGTTGACCGTGGAGCACGCACAAGTAGCCGGTCACAGCCGACTGCACCTCGCCGGTGGCATGCTCACCCTTGGTGAGAGCCGAGACGCAGCCAATCTCTGTTTGACACCTGACACTCATCTCGACCTTGTCATCGACAGCGGCTACCTGATTACGGA
>RFVE01000071.1 GCA_009922585.1 Planctomycetia bacterium | reverse complement strand
CCGAAGATTCCGGATGCATGCAGCAGGTTGTAGCCGTCGATGATGATCATGGTCACCGCAGGCGGTACTTCACTCGTCCAGCCACAATCGTCGTCACGGCCCGACCCGTGAGTGTCCAGCCGTGAAAGGGCGAGTTAATGCTCTTCGAGGCGAATTCTGCCGTGTCGACCTGCCACTGCAGGCTGGGATCAATCAGCGTCACATCGGCAACCCCGCCGGGCCGCAGGGTGCCACGATTGACCCCAAGGATTTCCGCCGGCAGTTGGCTGGCTGCCTCAACGAATCGGGACCAACCGATCAGGCCCGTTTCGATCAGCCTGGTCACACACAGCCCCACAGCCGTCTCAAGGCCAAGAATGCCGAACGGCGCCCGGTCAAGTTCCAGCAGTTTCTTCTCCGGAGCGTGCGGGGCATGGTCGGTGGCGATGCAGTCGATCGTACCGTCAGCAATGCCGGTCAGAATCCCCTCCACATCGGCGGCGGTCCGCAGCGGCGGGCTCATCTTGAAGTTTGAGTCAAAGCCCCGGAGGCTCTCATCGGTCAGCGTGAAGTGATGGGGACAGGCCTCAGCCGTCACCCGGATGCCACGGGCCTTTGCCTGCCGAATGAGTTCGACTCCGTGGGCGGTCGAAACGTGCATCACATGCAACCGACCGCCGGTCACCTCGGCAAGGGCGATGTCGCGGCCAATCATCACCTCCTCTGCAGCCGCTGGCATTCCCTTGAGGCCGAGGCTGAGCGAGACCAGCCCCTCGTGCATCACCCCGCCGCGGGAGAGTTCCAACACCTCCTCGTGGGCGAGGATCGGCTTGTCAAACATGCGACAGTATTCGAATGCGCGTCGCATCAGCTCCGCATCGTAGACGGGCGAGCCGTCGTCGCTGAAGGCGACCGCTCCCGCCTCAACCAGTTGCCCAATTTCGGCCAACTCTTTGCCAGCTCGATCACGGCTGACACAGCCAACAACAAAGACATTACAGGTGTCGGCCCGCGCCGCTTTCTGCCGGATGAACTCGACGTTGGCCTGGGTGTCGATTGGCGGTTCAGTGTTCGGAATACAAGCAACGCTGGTAAAGCCACCGGCAAGGGCTGCCCGGGTGCCAGTCTCGATCGTCTCGTCCTCCTCGCGGCCCGGCTCCCGCAGATGGACGTGCATGTCGATCAGGCCGGGGCTAACAATCAACCCTTCCGCATCAATCGTCTCGTCAACCTTGCCCAGCGGCTGGCTACCAGTCTGACCGATCGACACGACCAACCCATCGCGAATGAGCAGGTCATCAGTCCGGTCAATTCCCTGACTGGGATCAACCACGCGGCCACCACGGATCAGCATCGACGCCATCAGACAATCCTCCTGCTGTCAGCCGTCTGATCGGCGGCCTGCTGTCGCTGGCCACAAATCAGCCAGAGCACAGCCATTCGCACAGCCAGCCCATTGGTCACCTGGTCGAGAATAAGCGACTGCGGGCAGTCAGCCACGTCGGCAGTCACCTCAACGCCCCGATTGATCGGTCCCGGGGCAAGGATCACCAGGTCTGGCTTGGCCCTGCGCAGCCGGTCGCGATTCATCGCATAAAGATGGGCATACTCCCGCACTGACGGGAACGGGCTGGTGTGCTGCCGCTCAAACTGAATCCGAAGCAGGTTCAGCACGTCGCATCGCGGCAGAATTGCATCGAGGTCGTGCGAAATCTCCACGCCCAACTCCCGCCAGCGGTCGGAAACGAGCGTGGGCGGACCGCAAAGAATCACCTTTGCTCCCAGCTTTTTCAGGCCCCAGAGATTGGATCGGGCGGTCCGGCTGTGGGCGATGTCACCCACGAGGCCGACAGTGAGTCCTTTGAGATCCCCCAGCCGTTCCCGAATCGAGAGGATGTCGAGCAGCCCCTGCGTCGGATGGGCGTGCGGGCCGTCGCCGGCGTTGATGACGCCCACATCAAGGTGGCCGGCCAGCAGGTGAGGGGTTCCGGGCGTGGCATGCCGCACGACCACGGCATCGATTCCCATTGCCTCAAGGTTTTTGGCCGTGTCAATGAACGACTCGCCCTTCGACAGGCTGCTGGTGGAGGCCGAAAAGTCGATGACATCAGCCCCCAACCGGCGGGCAGCCAGCGAGAAGCTGGTTTTGGTGCGGGTCGAGTTCTCAAAAAACAAATTGACGACAGCAGCGCCGGCAAGCACATCGATCTTCCGGCGACAGCCATTCGTCGCTTCCTTACAGAGCACGGCCGTGTCAAGGATGTGGTTGATTTCCTCTGCCGAAAGTTCCTCCAAGTCAAGCAGGTTTCGATGCAACCAGCCAGCCGTCGGCAGCCGGCTGTGCAGTGAACCAGGGGCGGCGGTGATGGCAGACTGATTGGACATACGACCAGCAGTACAGGGGGGTGGAAAGTGGGCGAATGGCGAAAGCCTGGCGGATTCTATCAGCGGTCGGGCGAATCGTCAGCAGTGCCTGAGGCTGGACTTGCTCTGAAGATGAGAAAGTTCCTACTTTCCTGCAACTCCACCGAAACACCCCTTGGGTGCGAGACAGTGGAATTTCCCAAACACCACCATCCGGGGCTGTGAACCACCGTTTCTCCCCCGGCGATCCATGCAACCACCAACGCTCTCCAAGCCGATCGAGCTCCTTCGCGTCCTGCTGGTCGCGGTTGCGATACTGTCGGCGGGCTGCAGTTCCGTCATCTCGATGCGAGATGCTCTCCGTGAGGGCGTTGAACAGGCCGCAGCGATGACACAGCTTGCCGGGCTTGGCGACGTTGAGCACCACGCTGCTGGATCGAACTCGACTGACCGTGCTGACTACGGCAGTGGTGATGCCAGTTCCCTCACCGAGCCGACCGCCTCCGACCTTGCTGAGTCGCTCAATGACGATCCCGCCGCAGTGGCAGCCGCGATCGAGACTGCCATCAATGAACTCGCTGGGGCCGAAAGCCTTGATGCTGCCTCAAAAGCCGCCCTCATCGAAACCCTTCAGCTGACCCCTCAGGCGGATTGGCCGATTGTGATTCAGGAATTTACCGCAACACTCACAATCCTGCGTGACACCGCGGCGGCTCGGACCGATATGTCTTTGGACGAACCGGCACCAGAGATCAGCGGCAGCGACGAACCCAGCAAGCAGGATCAGGCCCAGCAACCGTCAGCTGAACGAGCGGCTGCACTGGCTGAAAACAAACTGGCCGCATCCGAACCTGCCGAACCGCTCGGGGTGCCGACTGCTAACGCTACAGCCACCGATGCCGCTGAGATCGATGCCAATGCAGCGTCACAGGTGCAAGACGCCCCCGTGAAGTCCGACTTGCCTCCGGCGGCTGAACAGACCGCTCCAGTATCATCCGTGACAGAGCCCTCCCTTCCAGCTGAGCCGGCACCAGCTGAATCAGTGAGTTCAACCACCACGGAACAATCGGAGGCTCAGCCCCTCAGCATCGAGCGGCCCTGTCTAGCCCGAGAGGTGCGGGGCTGGGGCCAGGTTGAGCCGTTTGAAAGCACTGCGTTGAACGCTGGGTCGGAAGTCATCGTGTACTTTGAACTCTCCGGGTTGCAGGCAGCGGAGACGGTTCACGGAGTCAGCACCAGCATCGACACGAGGCTGCAACTCGAAGATGCTACTGGCAAGCGGCTTCACAGCTGGTCCTTTCCTTCGCTCACGGAAACCTGTGCCGCCCGCCGGAGAGACTATTTTGCCCGCTTCTTCCTTGATCTGCCCGCTGATCTGCCTGCAGGGGATCATCAGCTCGTGCTGACCGTCACCGACCTCAAGACTGCCACTACGGCTCAGGCGTCTATTCCGCTTTCAGTGGCTGCCGCGCCGGGCAGCTGACAACGTGAGTGTCGCCCCCACTCAACCGGCCGGTGGCGGCATCTGCTCTGGGATGAGACCGGGAAGTGGCCCCTGCCGTTCATTGAGGAATTCCAGCTCGGTCGCCGCCGGCGAGTCGAACGTGGGTGGAAACTCCTCGAGCTGCAGCAGGTCGGCAATTTCGACTGCTCCATTCCAGCGAGCCCGCTGGGCATCAACGTAGGCCAGTTCCGTCTCAGTGAGGATTCGCTGAGCTTCCAGCAACCGCAGAAAGGTCAGCTCGCCCTGGGAATAAAGCAGCTGGGTCACTCGGACCGTTTCGCGGGCCTTGGGAAGGATCAGCTCTTGATACCACTCAGCGAGACGACGGGCTTGACGATAATCGTTGACGGCTTTGGCGGTCTGATCGGCCAGTTCGATCTCAATCGTCCGCAGCTCAGCCCGGGCAGTCGCGATACCAGCGCGGGCGGACCGGATGGTGCCCTGGTTGCGGTCGAACAGCGGCACCGACAGCATCACCTCGACCAGCCCCTGATCCTGCGGCGGGCCAACCTGCCGCTGATAGCCACCCATCAACGTGACGTTCGGGATCGGCTCAACGACTGACCGCTCCAGCGTCCATTGGGCCCGGGCGATGCCAGCCTCAGCCGCCCGGGGATTGGCGTTTCGGGCAATCACCGCCCGCTGCAGTTCCTTCAGGTCAAAGTTGGGCAACAGCTGAAAGAGGTCGCCTTCGATCTCGCCAACGTCGGCCATCGGCAGGCCCATTGCAGCTGCCAGTTCGCGCCGTTCCGTCTCGATATTGACTGTCGAATTGATCAGCCGAACCTCAGCCCGGTCCCGCTCAATACTCCAGAACAGGGTGTCGGCCCGAGTCTCTTCACCGGCGGCGGCCAGCTGCTTGCCAATCTCATACGAGCGATTGGAGATGTCGTAGAGCAGTTTGAAAATCTCCAGCCGTCGCTGCGAGACAAGCAGATCATAAAAGGCCATCCGTACCCCGGTGAGCACATCGAACCGGGCGCGAATCAGCTCATACTCTGCCCGCTGCACGTCGCGCAGCGCAGCCTGCTGCGAAAGCTTGAGTTTTCCGGCAGTGATGAACTCCTGCGAGACAAAACCGTTCCACTGGCTGTCGGTGCCGGCCATCTGCGGGCTCGATCCAGCCAGGACCGGATTGGGATAGAGCCGGGCCTGCACCGCCTGGCCCCGGGCCTGCTCGACTGCGGCCCGGGCTGACCGCATCTGCGGATGGCTTTCGATTGCCCGCACCGAAAACTCTTCAAGCGTCCTCGGCGATGGAGCGGCGGGCCTTTCGGGACGCAGCGGCTGACTCTGAACCGGCAGTGGCGGCAGCACCGGCCCCACCTCGGCATCTGTCGCGGGCACGCTTGCTGTGGCTGGCGCCAATAGCGGACCGGGGTCAGCAATCAGCAATCGACGAGCGACACTCTGGGGCTGGCCCTGTTCAGCAGCACGCCCGGGCACTGCCAGGAGCAGCGCGAGCCCCGTCCACAGCATCACCATCGCTTTTCGTGCCAAGGCTGAATTTCTCATACACTGAAATGAACGCCGACGATTCGGCCTAAACGGAACAATCGGCAAACTTGGGCAGCAGGATTGAACAAACCTGCCAGGCTTCGCCTGCTTACCGGGTTTTTCCCGGCAGGGTCACCGCTGCCACACGGATTTTCCGGAACCAGTTCCTGTCGCTGTCACCGTCCAACCCCTCCTTGGGAGACCCAACTACGTGTCAATTCTGCAGGCAGAGCAGCTGACGAAAACCTTTGAAACAGGGGGTGACGCGACGAAGGTGGCAGCGGTCGGCGGGGTCGACTTCAGCGTGGCGAAAGGAGAATTCGTCGCCATCACCGGTGCTTCCGGCTCGGGCAAGAGCACCCTCCTGCACATGCTTGGTGGCATCACCCGACCGAGCAGTGGCCGGGTTGTGCTGGAGGATGTCGATCTGGCCACGCTCGACGACGATGCTCTGGCCCTGATCCGACGGCGGCGGATCGGCTTCATTTTCCAGCGGTACAACCTGCTGCCAGAGCTCTCCCTGCTGGAAAACGTGGCCCTGCCGCTGGTGCTGGACGGCAAGGGCGAGGCGGCCTGCGATGCGGCGGCCCGCAAGGCGCTTGAGGCGGTCGGCATGGCCGCCCGATCCGGTCATCGGCCTGATGAACTCTCCGGTGGCGAGCAGCAACGGGGGGCGATCGCCCGGGCCCTGGTGACCGAGCCGGCCATCGTGCTGGCCGATGAACCGACCGGCGCCCTCGACTCGGCCAATTCGGCTCGTGTCATCGAACTGCTCCAGGAACTGGTCCACGGTCAGCACCAGACCGTGGTGATGGTCACCCACGATCCGGACAGCGCGGCTGCCGCCGACCGCACCATCAGCATGCGGGATGGCCTGATCTTTTCGGACACCGCTGCGGGTGCGGGGGTGTCATGAGACAGGCAAAAATGCTCCTCCGGCAGTGGGCCCGGCGACCGGGACGGGCTGCCGCAACGATTGCCAGTGTGGCGGTTGCTGTCGGCGCGGTGGTCGCCACCTGGGTGTCGGCTGATGCCTCGCGAACTGGCTACCGCCGGCTGACCGAGGCCGTCGAAGGGTTCCCGACCGTCGATGTTGCCGCCCGCGGCGGTGGGCGATTCGACGCCCAAAAACTGCCCAGCCTGGCCGATATCCCTGGCGTGCGGGCAGTCGTGCCGCTCTTCTACCGGCCGACGCTGCTGCGGGTGGGCGAGCGGCGGGTCCGTGAAGTGGCCGTTGGTGTTGCCGCCCAAACCCTGACTGAGCTAGGCCTGATGAAGCTCTCGGCCGGCCGGCCCTGCGTCAGCTTTGAAGAGGTGGTGCTGGAGGAGTCACTGGCCGAAAGTCTGGGCCTCGGCCTGGGTGATGAAATCCTTTTCTTTGCCCGGCGCCGCATCGAACGAATGACCGTAGTCGGGCTAGCGGAGCGGAGTTCGATCTCCTGGTTTGCCGAGACCTCTGGCGTCATCGTCGACATCCGGGTACTCGGTGAAATGTCGCGGTCGCTTGGCTCGCTCGACCGGGCCCGGGTGGTGCTCAAAGGCGAGGCCACGCGGCAGCAGGCCCTCAAGGCGATTCGTAAGCGGCTACCGGAGAGCTTGTTGGCTGAGATTCCAGTCGGCCGGGCCAGCATGGCCGAGGACGTATTGCACTCGGCCGACCTCGGCCTCGACTTTGTCACGGGACTGACCGTGGCGATGGCCTGGTTCATCGTCGGCAACGCCATGCTGATGAATGTGACCGAGCGACGACGGGGCTTTTCGCTGATGCGACTGTTGGGAGCAACTGGCCGACAGGTGCGGAGGCTGGTGGTGCTTGAAGCGGCCCTGCTCGGATTGGTCGGGGCAATCCTGGGGGCGGGGATCGGGCTGCTGGCAGCGGGGCCAATCTCAGCTGGCATCTCACGGGCGCTGCAGGCACCGCCGGGCGAGCAGCTACTGGTGCAACCCCTGGTGCTGCCAGTGTCGATCGCCCTCGGGGTGCTGGTGGCGATGGCCGCGGCCTGGTGGCCGGCGCAGGAGGCGACCGACGTCGACCTGCTCGAGGGCCTCGCCTCTGCCCCGCAGCCACCGGCCCGCGGCACCCCCTGGAAGTTCATCGTGGCAGTCGGGCTGTTGACGCTGCTGGCGGTTCTCAATCAAGCCTTGGTATTGACCGAAGTCTTTCCACCCCGGGCGGCGGTGCCAGGCGGCATGACACTGCTACTGGCGTTTGTGGCGACGACGCCAATCCTCCTACCGCCCATCGCCCGGCTGCTCGCGCAACTGATTCCCCGACGATTCCGGGTCGAGACAACGCTGGCAGTCGAACAGATTCTGCGGCAGCCGGTGCGAACGGCCCTGACCACCGGCGTACTGGTGGTGGCGGTCACCAACGGCATCGGGTTGGGCCATGCCATCCGTGACAACGTGGACGATGTACTCGGCTGGTACTCGCGGATGATGCGGGCCGACTGGGTGCTGACCCATGCCGGCATGATCTCGGCCGCCGGTAGCGCTGAGGGCCTAGACAGCGGTTCAGCCGAGACGGAGGTTCGCGAACTGCAAGGTATCGACCGGGTTGAGGGCATCGGTATCGCCACCGGTCGGTTGGCTGGTTCGGCCTGTGTGGTGGTGGCCCGTGACATGACCCCGGGCGACCCCTTGCCGTTGGAGCCGGTCGGTCTGTCGGCGGATGAGCTACGGGCAGCACTTGAGCGGGGCGAAGTTGCCGCCGGGACGGTGCTCGCTCGACGAACTGGCATCAAGCCCGGTGACGAGGTGCCGGTAGAAGTATTTGGCCGAACCACCAACGTGACCGTGGCCGGCCTGGTGATCGACTACACCTCGGGCGGGTCGTCGCTGCATCTCACCCGGGCAGCGGCCCGTCGCCTCTTCGGCATGAACAAGGCAGACCTCCTGCTCATCACGGCACCGGAGGGTCAGGCTGAGCGTCTCCGCGAGCCGCTCGGCCGGATTGCCGATGAACACGCGATGCTGCTCCGAAGCTTCGGCGACGTACGGGCTTTTGTTGACCGGATCGTGCAGGGCGTGGTCGGCTCACTCTGGGCGATCCTCGGCCTCGGCTTCGTTGTCGGCAGTCTCGGGGTCGCCAATACAGTCACTATGAATGTGCTGGAGAAGCGGCGAACGCTCGGCCTGCTGCGGGCGGTCGGCATGACCCGCGGTCAGGTAACCCGGATGGTGGTGATCGAAAGCCTGCTGCTGGGGGCAGCCGGGGGGTTGATCGGCCTCTTCGGTGGCGTCACGACCGCCCTGTTCATCCAGCTGGCTAGCCAGCCGCTGTTGGGCCATCCAATTCAAGCCAGCTTTCGGCCTGACGTGGTCGCGGTGAACCTGATTGCTGCGGTGGCAATTACAGCCATTGCCGCCTGGCTGCCGGCCCGCCGAGCAGCCGGACTCGATCTGCTGGAATCGATCTCCGCTGAGTGACGGCCCTGCAGGCTCTCATCCTGGGCGGTAACCGCCAGTCGCAAGCTCTGACCAAATTGTCCGGTTGGGTATTGCTTCGAGAACGCGGTGCCACGGCCGCTTCATCAACGCCCCTGCAAGCCGAAGGCGTAGAGTTTGCCTGCGGGACGTTCGCAGGACGTGGCGTCTCTCCCGCCGTCTGTTCAGGAACTGCCTTCAGCGTTCCTGCCAGCCGGCCTTATCCGGGAGAACACCATGCAGACTGAACCCCAGATCTGCTTTGATGACATTCCGATCGATGAGCAGGTGCGGGAGGCGGCACTCGACGCCATTGCCGACCTCGAGCGACTCTCACATCGGATTACGGGCTGCCATGTGGTGATCTCGCAGCCGCATCGGCATCACCAGCGGGGTCGGCTCTATTCGGTCCGGATTGATCTGTTCATGCCGGGCACCGAGATCGTCGTCAACCGTGACCACCATCTCGACCATGCCCATGAAGACGTGATGGTGGCCCTGCGGGACGCCTTTCTGGTGGCCCGCAGGCTCACTGAGGATCACCTCCATCGCTTGCGCGGTGAAGAGAAGGCCCACCTGCTGCCACTGCATGGCCAGGTGACGCAGATTTTTCCACTGCAGGGGTACGGCTTCATTGCGACCCCCGATGGTCGCGAGGTCTATTTTCACCGCAACTCCGTCTCCGACCGCGACTACTCCATGCTTGATATCGGCAGCCGCGTCACCTTTGGCGAGGAGCAGGGAGAGAAGGGGGCTCAAGCGACGTTCGTCCATCTGCACTGACATTTTCCTGTCCCTCACCGGAGCGTTGCCATGCCGCTAACCCACACCATTTCGACCTTCGACGTGGAAATTCCAACGTCTTCGCTGGCCGGCACCCCCAGCCACCTGCCAGGCCGACTCTGCCTGCCCGAGTCGGCGATTGGCCTGGTGCTCTTCGCCCACGGCAGCGGCAGCAGCCGTCGCAGCCCGCGAAACGCCCATGTGGCCGAGGTGCTGCAGGAGGGCTGGATCGGCACACTGCTGTTCGATCTGCTAACCGAGCAGGAAGCGACCGAAAGGGTCAACGTTTTTGATATCAGCCTGCTGGCTGATCGACTAGGCGATGCAATTCGATTCGTCCGCGAGCATGAGCAGACCGCCGGCCTGCCGCTGGGGTTGTTCGGAGCAAGCACCGGCGCGGCCGCGGCGATCGTGGCGGCGGCAGCCGATACCGACATCGCTGCAGTGGTCTCTCGGGGTGGCCGGCCTGATCTGGCCGGTACGGCTCTGCGACGGCTGCGAGCCCCAACTCTGCTGATCGTTGGCGGACATGACCCGCAGGTACTGGCCCTCAACGAGGCGGCGTTGGGCGAATTACCGGGGCAGAAGCAGATGGCGATCGTCCCGGGGGCGACGCACCTGTTTGAAGAACCGGGCACCCTCGACGAGGTGGCCCGGCTGGCGGCTGAGTGGTTCGGCCGGCATCTCCACAGATAGTCGCATACGAAAGGCATCCTGACATGTTGTTTCACGATCGTGACGAGGCGGGCTGGCAGCTGGTCGAGCGGCTACGGGGCAGCCGAGTGGAAAAGCCGCTGGTGCTGGCCATTCCTCGTGGTGGCATCGAGGTGGGGGCCGCAATTGCCCGCGGGCTCGGCGCGGAGCTCGACGTCGTGCTCTCTCGCAAGCTGCGGTCCCCCCACCAGCCGGAGCTAGCCATCGGGGCGGTAACGGAAAACGGCGAGGTCTATCTCAACCACTTCGCGTCCGCAATGACAGATGTTGGCAGCAGCTTCATCGAGGCTGAACGACGGCGACAGCTCGATGAAATCGAACGCCGCAAGACTGCCATTCGCTCGGTGCGGCCCCGGGCCGAGATTGCTGGACGGACGGTGATCCTCACTGACGACGGCATCGCCACCGGGGCAACCATGATTGCCGCCCTGAAGATGGTCCGGGCCGCCGGGGCCCGCGAGATCATCGTGGCAGTGCCAGTCGGTGCTCCCGACCGCATCGATGCCCTCCGGTCGCTCTGCGATCGCATCGTCTGCCTGCATGAGCCGATTGACTTCTGGGCGGTGGGCCAGTTCTACCGTCACTTTGAGCAGGTGAGCGATACTCGGGTCGTCGAACTGCTCCGCGAGTACGGCCTGCCGGCCACCAAGTGGGAGCACCCGGTCGCAGCTCATGCCTAACACCGACAGCGTCTTGAGCAGTGATAGCCCGAAGACTGCGTGCTGGCCTCAGCCCTTGATCACCCCCAGCGGCCGCAGCCGGGCCACTTTCTGCGAGAGGCCAGCACGATGCACGATGTCGACAACTACATCGACGTCCTTGTAGGCAGCAGGCTGCTCTTCGGCGAGCCCTTCGCGGCTGCGGCTTTTGACAATCACTCCCTTCTCGGCCAGCTCTTTTTGGATGTTACGACCGCGGGCGGCCCGCGTGGCCGCCGTTCGGCTGAGGCAGCGGCCCGCGCCGTGGCAGGTGGTGCCGAAGGACCGCTCCAGCGCCCGCGGCCCACCCCGCAGCACCCAACTGGCCCGGCCCATGTCACCTGGAATGATCACCGGCTGGCCGACATCGCGATAGCGGGCCGGCACATCGGGGTGGCCGGCAGGTAAGGCCCGCGTAGCCCCCTTGCGATGCACGCAGAGCGGCCGGCGGTCGCCATCAGTGCCGTGCTCTTCAATCTTGGCCATGTTGTGGGCCACGTCATAGAGCAGCTCCATCCCAAGGCTCTCCCATGAGCGACAAAAGATGCGGGCAAAGACCTCTCGGCACTGCCACATCAACAGCTGCCGGTTGCAGAATGCATAGTTGGCCGCTGCCCGCATCGCCCCGAGGTAGTGCCGGCCTTCGTCGCTCTCAACCGGGGCACAGACCAGTTGCCGATCTGGCAGGTCGATGCCGTACTTTGCCGGGGCCTGCCTGAGGCCTCGGAGGGCGTCGTCGCAGACCTGATAGCCGAGCCCGCGGGAGCCTGAGTGAATCAACAGGCAGACCTGGCCGGCGGTGAGGCCGAAGCTGGCAGCCGCCGCAGGATCTTCCACTCGATCGACCAACTGCACCTCAATGAAATGGTTACCGGCTCCCACCGTGCCGCACTGGTCAAAGCCCCGGGCGATCGCCCGGTCGCTGACAAACTCTGGCCGCGGGCCATCGATCCGACCGGCCGCCTCGGTGCAGGCAATGTCATCGGCCGTCGCCAGACCGCGGTCGGCCAGGAAGGGCACGCCCTGGTCCATCAGCTGCCGCAGATCATCAGGGCTGAAGTGATATTTCCCCCCCTGCCCCACCCCGACCGGCACATCTCGGATCAGTTGGGCAATCAGCTGCGGCAGCACCGGCTCAACGTCGGCCAGTGTCAGCTTGGTCCGTACCAGCCGGACGCCACAGTTGATGTCATAGCCGACGCCGCCGGGCGAGACGACGCCCCCGGCAGCCGGATCAGTGGCACAGACCCCGCCGATGCAAAAGCCATACCCCCAGTGGATGTCGGGCATGGCGAGGCTGGCCCGGACAATGCCGGGCAGGAAGGCGACATTGGCCACCTGCTCAGGAGCTCGGTCACTCTTCAAAAGCGACAGCAATCGATCATCGGCAAAGATCAGACCATCGACGAGCATGCCTGGCTTGTAGGATTTCGGAATCCGGTAGGTGCAGTCATCGACCGGCTCAAGGGGGCCATCAAAGCGGTGGTCGGCGGCAGCGGGAGAGGCGGGCATGGGTGTTTTCTGCGATCGGTAGACACTGGGAGGGGAAGCCCGGCTCCTTGGACAAGGGTGCCGGTCGTTGGCTGCGGAATCAAATATCCAGAATCAGCGTCGCCTCCCAGCCGGCGACGGTCTGGTGAACATCGAGTTCGTGCTGCGTGATCGCCTTGACCTCGTGTGCCAATTGGTGCCGGGCAGGGTCGAACGTTTCCCCTCGGCACTCAGCACGCAGGCCCTCGGGCGTCCGGGAAACCCGG
>RFVE01000008.1 GCA_009922585.1 Planctomycetia bacterium | reverse complement strand
GAGGTGGAGGTTGGCGAAAAGGTCGCGGCCGGTCATGTGCTTGCCAAGACGCCCCGTGAAGCCAGCGGAACGCAGGATATCACCGGCGGTCTGCCCCGAGTCACCGAGATCTTTGAGGCCCGTAAGCCGAAGGATCCGGCGATCATGGCAGAAATCGACGGGAAGGTTGAGGTCAGCGGAGAAAAACGCCGTGGCAAACGGACGATCATCGTCCGGAACGAATCAGGTCTGGAACGCGAGCACCTGATCACGCACGGTAAGCACATGCGTGTCCACGCTGGCGACATCGTGCGGGCGGGTGAGGCACTGGTTGATGGCCCCCTGGTGCCACACGACATTCTTCGAATTTCGGGTGAGGAAGAGGTTCAGCGCTACCTCGTCCGCGAAATTCAAAACGTCTACCGCAGCCAGCGGGTGGAAATCGATGACAAACACATTGAGATCATTGTCTCTCAGATGTTGCGGAAGGTTCGAATTGACACCGTCGGCGACACCAACTTGCTTCCAGGGAGCATGCTCGACAAGCATGAGTTCCGACAGGCCAACGAGCGGCTTTCCGGCTGCCTGCGGATTACCGACAAGGGCGACAGCGAGTTTGAGGTCGGCAGTATCGTGCCAAAGGACGTGCTTACTCAGACCAATGAGACCATCGAGGCGCTTGGTGGCACTCCGGCCAAAGGCAGTAAGCCAAAGCCAGCTACCGCCAGCACCCAGCTCCTGGGCATCACAAAGGCAAGCGTGCAGAGTTCCAGCTTCATTTCGGCAGCGAGCTTCCAGGAGACAACAAAGGTCCTGACCGAGGCGGCCCTCGCTGGCAAACTCGACAATCTGGTTGGACTCAAGGAGAACGTCATTCTCGGCCACCTGATTCCCGCTGGAACTGGTTTCAATACATTCCAGTCATCCGAAGTGCGGGTTCGCCCAGAGGCTCTCGAAGCCCTGCGGATTGATCGAGAAGATCTGCTCGCCCGAGACTTCCCACTGTTGGAGGCGGCCGAGCCAACCGCTGAGGATCTGGCAGCTGAAGCAGAAATGCTGGCCAGTGACAGCCCGGGACTGGAGATTTTTGGTGACACGCCGGAAGCCTCGGAAGAGTCGAGCGAAGGCCTCTGAGCAGGCGGGGAGTTTTGTTCTCTTGCAGCGAGGCTGAGTTCAGCTCAGTTCGTGCCTGAAGCCACCAGCCGGGAATCAGACTGCTGGGAGGACAACTCGATGAGCACACGAACCGGACGAAAAGCTCACGGCGATTGTTCCGGTGGAAGAGGGGGTGTTCGCGGTAGCGGCATGCTCTTAACTGCCGAAGCAACTGCTGCCAGCCCCGGCAGAGATCTTGGGCGTCTGCCTGCAGGCACGGTCGCAGTCACAAAGCTGCGTGCAGAGCTCGCAGGAGTTTGGCAGGAGATCGGAGAGGCGGGTGATCCGCTGGCGGACCCGGAAGCCGTGCACCGCCTGCGGGTGGCGACCCGCCGTTCACTGGCCGCTCTAGCCGCCTTCGCACCGCTCGTATCTCCCCGGAATCGCCGGCGTTTCCAGCGGCGGCTGCGACGGGTCAGGCGGGCAGCTGGCGAAGCACGCGATCTCGATGTACTGATTGACCGACTTCGGCAACAGTGGCCGACCGCCGGCGAAGATCCTCTGGTCAACAGCCCTCCAGAACGTTTGATCGGCCTGCTCAGCGACCAACAGATCGGCAGTCGAGGACCGATTCGTGACTGTCAGGCTGAACTCCTGGCCTGGGAGTGGCCGGTCCGACAGGAGCAGTTTCTCACAACAATCGGACTCGGCAGCCAGAAACGCTACGGTGAATTTGCCCGCAAACGACTGCGACGCCTCGGCCGGAGATTTTTTGCCACCGCCGGCCCGTTCCGAAAAGCAGAGCAACTTCACCAGTTTCGGATTCTGGGCAAGCGGCTGCGATACAGCCTCGACCTTTTCGCTGATGTCCTCGCTCCTCAACCTCGAAAGCGGTGCCTCAAACGGCTGAAAAAAATACAGGAAGCGCTTGGTGACTTCACCGATCATGCGGCAGCTGCTGATCGATTTACTGAACTAACCCGAGAATCTCTCGACCCCGCGACAATTTTGTTGGTTGATACACTCCGCCGGGAAGAGCGTCAGTTGGCCCGACTGGCCCACCGTCGATTTGACAGCTGGTGGACCACTGGTCGCCGAAAAAAACTAAGGACGCTCTTTCGAGACGCTTTGCAATCATGAACCATTCCCGTCAGTCAAAGCATCGAACCGCTGCAGCCCGTCAATCTCAAGGTGGCGGTTTGCTTCGTTCACCCGTCGCGATCATCGGTCTTGGTGCGGTCGCAGCTGTTCTGCTCTGGGGACTTGCGCGGCTGGCAATCCGTCCCCCGGGTGGACGAACAACCGCTCCCGCGAACACGCAGGTTGGTGGTAGCTTCGGCCCGACCGTCCCGGCGAAAAATTCGCCGCCTGGAAAACCGGCGGCGGGGATGGTCTGGATCCCGGGCGGTCGATTCTCAATTGGCTGCGTCGACCCACGCGGGCTACCTCACGGTGGTAATCAGCCAATGGCCGACAGTCGTCCCATTCACCCAGTGACGGTAAAGGGCTTCTGGATCGACGCCACCGAGGTGACCAACCGGCAGTTCGCGGCATTTGTTGAAGAGACGGACTATGTCACCGTGGCCGAAAAACCTCCGCGGCCAGAAGATTTTCCAGGCGCACCGCCGGAAAACCTGGTAGCCGGCTCGATCGTCTTCACACCACCAAGCACACCTGTTCCACTCGGCAATCACCTCCAGTGGTGGCGGTACGTGCCTGGCGCGAATTGGCGGCATCCGCTCGGCCCAGAATCTTCGATCGAGGGGCATGAAGACTTCCCGGTCGTCCATGTAGCGTTCGAAGATGCTGAAGCCTATGCCACCTGGGCGGGCAAACGGATACCAACCGAGGCTGAATGGGAGTTTGCCGCCCGTGGTGGACTGGCGGGCAGTCTCTATCCGTGGGGCGATGAGTTTCGGCCTGAGAGCCGGTGGATGGCCAATACCTGGCAGGGACAATTCCCGGTGGAAAACACCGCGGAAGATGGTTTTGCCGGCATCGCCCCGGTAGGTCAGTTTCCTGCCAATGGCTACGGGCTCTATGACGTTTCAGGGAACGTCTGGGAGTGGTGTGCTGACTGGTACCGGCCTGACACCTATGCCGAACAGGTTGCCGGCCGGCTGCAGACGGATGATCCCAGAGGCCCCCCTACCAGTTTTGATCCCCAGGAGCCAGGCATTCCCAAACGGGTCCAGCGTGGGGGATCGTTTCTCTGCACCGAGCAGTACTGCTCGCGGTATATCCTGGGCACTCGAGGCAAGGGTGAGGTCTCTTCCGGCTGCAACCATGTTGGGTTTCGCTGCGTCCGGGATGCCGAGTAGGCCGACCGGTCAGCTTGAATTGGAGGCCGCTCGCTTCTTTGCCAACAGTCGGCGAAATCCGGTCAGTGTTCTTGTATTCGCCACGTCCTTGGCCTCCAGGCCGGCCCGGCGGGCTTGGATGACACCGCACTGCATCAGGTCGAGCCCCCGCGTCGAGTGGGCATCGGTCGAGATTGCCAGCGTGACCCCGGCTCGCTTGGCCGCGGCAGCGAGAACATCGTCAAGGTCGAGCCGCCAAGGGTTGGCATTGATCTCAAGACAGGTGCCGGTGACTGCTGCTGCCTCAATGACCTGCTGCATATCAACCTCGTAGGCAGGGCGGCGATTGATGAGCCTGCCTGTGGGATGACCGATGCAGGAGACTGCCGGATGGTGAATTGCTTCGAGAATCCGGGAAGTGATCCGCTCGCGGGACTGCTGCTGCCCGTAGTGCAGGCTGGCCACAACCCAGTCGGCCTCAGCCAGTAGATCATCCGGCAGATCAAGACCGCCCTTCTCAAGCATATCGACCTCGATCCCCTTGAAAACAACGACCGGTGGCTTGCCGCCACTGGCGAGTGATTCATTGAGCTTGTCGATCTCCCGCCACTGCTTGCGAAGCCGTCTCGCATCAAGTCCATGGGCCATCGTCACCCGCTTGCTGTGATCGGTGATCGCAATGTAGGAAAGCCCACGCTCAATAGCCGCTGCGGCCATCTCGGAGAGTGTTGCCTCACCGTCGGTTGCGGTGGTGTGCATGTGGAGATCACCACGAATGTCATCAAGGGTGATCAGTTCAGGCAGTCTGTCAGCCTCGGCGCGTTCGATCTCGCCCCGGCCCTCGCGGAGCTCCGGTGGAATCCAGGGGAGGCCGACCGCTGCGTAGATCTCTTCCTCGGTCGCGCCGGCCGAAGCCACAGCACCTCCGTCAAGCTGGGTCACCCCGTACTCGTTGATCGACAGCCCCCGATCACGAGCCCGGCTCCGGAGCCGCACATTGTGTTCCTTGGACCCGGTGAAATACTGCCAGGCCGCCCCGAATGACTCGCGGCGGACCACCCTCAGATCAATCTGCACATCTCGGGGGCCACGGATGCTCGTTTTGGTCTCTCCCCGCAGCATCACATCACCCGCTGACTCCCACGCGACCAGCCGGTCCATCACCAGGGTCGGCTCATTGCTTTCAGCAAGCAGGTCGATGTCACCAACCGTCTCGCGGCCCCGCCGCCAACTGCCAGCTGCTTCAACTCGTTGGGCTGCCGGACATTGCCGCATCCAAACGAGCAGTTCCTGCACAATCTCATCGGCTTCGTTCCAGAGCAGCCGGTTGTGCTCCGGATCCTGAGCAAAGGCCAGATTGGCAAGAATGGTCGCCTCCGTCTTGGCACCAAAGCCCTTGAGATCGCGTACACGTTCCTCCCGGCAGGCATCAGCGAGATCATCAAGAGATTCGATCGTCAGGGAATCAACCAACAGCTTTGCCTTCTTCGGGCCCAAACCTGGCACCCGCATCAGATCAAAGGCAACTTGCGGCACCTCTGACTCAAGCTGCTTGAGGAGGGGAAGCGGCTGGCCGCTTAGCAGTGTCTCGATTTTTGCCGCCAGATCACTACCGATGCCCTCAAGATCGGTGAGGGACCGGTCGGCCGATTGGCAGATTTTCGCCAAGGGCTCCACCGTTCCCTTCACCAGGCGAGCAGCATTTCGGTAAGCCCGCACCCGGAAGACATTGCCCCCCTGGTACTCCAAGAGATCGGCGACATGATCAAAGACGGCGGCGATCTCAGCGTTGGTCACGGCAGCTACTGCTGGGAACGAGTGGGAAGTGCGGCCGTCGGATAAGACGGTTGCCATCCCTGAGCATACGGACCAGCAGGGGCCTGCGTGAACGCCGGCTGCCAAATCGGCGGATGATGCGTTGCCTGCTGACCAGACAGTCCGTTCACCGCGGCTTGCCCGGCCGGGTGTGAAACTCGGGTAGGACGCCAAGAGGTGGTGTGGCCGGTCGGTTCCAGCAGCTTGGGGAACGCCCGAGTTGAACTGCTCGGTCCATTTCCAGGAAGGACCGGCATGCCGCTGTCGCCCCGCAAGGGGGTTCCATAAGAACTGCGGCTACTGCTTGTCGGACCACTGGTCGCGGGTGGAATCGGCCGCAGCGAAGGAGGCGGTGTCACCGCCGGGCCACGTTGCTGGGGCGCGGTGCTGGTTCCCTTGGTCCCGGGATCGCGCAGGTCAGTGGTGGCAGGCGAATCCGCACCATTTGCACCAGACAGTTGCTGCGGTTGCTCGCTGGCAGGCTGCTGCGAAAGCTCCGGAATAGGCCTCAGCGAGGGCGTCGGAGCAAGCGTAGGTGGACTGGTCGGCTGTGGCTGAACCGGTGCCTGCGGGGCAGCATAGGTGCCGCTCTGCGGAACGATCTGTTGCTGATAGGTGCTGCCACCAGTTGCTGGCGGTAGTACAGGCTGCTGGGTCGGAACTGACGGTGACGCTGCTGTGCCGGCAGCACCCCATGCCTGGGGTGTCGTCTGAGGGGCAGGGCGGCACAACCGCTGCCCCTGTATAGGCCTGCGGATTGCCGCCTGGCTGCATCTGAACGTACTTGGTGGTGTAGACCGCCCGGTACTGCGTGACGGGAACACTGACCGGCTGCTGCACATAGTTCGTTACCAACTCAACACATTCAACCGCACAGCCAGTGCAGGGATCAATTTCACAGGATGGCCGGTAACAGGTAACCGGCACGCATTTGTACTGGGTCTGATACGTCGTCTCGGGCACATAGCTCACCTGCTGCACCGGCACCATGACCGGCTGCGGTGGTGCTGCTGCAACTGGTGCCGCGACAGCAGCGACAGGTGGCGGAGCTGGCACCGGGGCAACCGCATAGGCGGGAGCGGCTTTTTTGAAACAGCCGCAGCCAGTTCCGGAGAACAGGCCCGACAGGCAGCACTGCGCCTGCGCGACCGCAGGTACGCTGCAAACCGCTCCGGCAACCAGCAGAGCACCAATTGAAACTCGCCGCGAACGCATCACACTCTCCTTGATTCAGGATCGACGGATCAGGCAAACAAGCCGGGTTCTCACGTCGACACCCCTAAACCTAGGTTGCTGTCCGACGGCACCGCCTCGAAAAAAATGGATTTCACTTCCTGAAAAATCTTTTTTCAGCGGGCATAGTCGTCACACACCATTCAGCCGTTGCAACCGGACGGGCTTTCCTGGTCGGCGCGAGTGGCTGCTGGCGGCCACACAAAATTTTGCCTCGCAAGGCAACGGAGCAAGCGAATCCTCGGAAGCTCGTTCAGACCTCACCAATCAGCGGCCGCGTGACTCGCTCGAAGTGATCGTAGAGTTCGAAGAATGCTTCCCGCAGGTTGCCCCGATGCCGCTGGAAGATTGCGTCAAGCTGGTCAGGAGCAAACTCGGCGGCCATCGTGCCCTGGCTATCAACCCGCGAGAGCAGGCCACCCACCAGCCGGCGGAAGGTCGGCGCATCGGGCTGCAGATTCAGCAGAATCGGCCAACCATCGTGTGGCTGGTGGGTTGTCACGACGATCCGGCCACCACGCCGCGCAGCGAGCGGGACAAGCAGTCGACCAGCGGACCCGAGCTTTTCCCAACTGTCTATCCCAAGCCAGTGTCCATGGCCAGCAGCTGCGACGATTGCCCCCAGAGCAGGTCCGAGGTCAGCCCTCGACCTGAGGGCAATCACCCGTGTTTTCCAACCACGGCCGGCCGCTGCCGCCATCAGATGCCGCAACAGCGTTGACTTGCCACTGCCATGTGGGCCGCAGATCAGCCCCCGGCCGCCGACCCGGTCGAGTCGTTCAATCAACGCCTCAGGTGAGTCGGGCGTTGGCTGCCAGGCAATCACCCCTGGACGGGTGTAGCGGGTCGCAAATGGGTTGATCCACAGCCTGCGATCTGTCATGAGACAGCATGCCTCAGCGGCCGGGCGACGGGAATATCGCCCAGAAAGAAGACATGTTCTGACACAAAGTCTCGACCACTTGAGAAAAACAGACGCACCCGGATGCACCATCGAATTTTGACGATCAAGCCCTCGTACGAAAGTGGACTGGATGGCAATCGAATGCTGAAGCTGCCACTTGGCCAATCGACTGCGGCTGAAGCAGTCGGCTCATCGCTCATAGCGTCTGAGCTTCCAGCAAGCAGTCGATCAAAGAAGACAACGCCAAAATCCTCTTCTCCCTTTCCTTCGGTGTACCAGACAACCGAACGCTCAACGGTGGTGATGGTTGCCGGATCAATCGCAGCAACCCGGTAGCTCGTCTCAAGCATGTCACCGGGGGCATACTCGGCTTGGTCAGACGCAAAAGAAACGGTTACCCGGGGTAGTGTGGCCGTCGCTGAGGCCTCACCGGCAGCTGCCCGCTCAGTCATGACACCACCTCTCGCAGTGGCTGGCGAACGACGGCCGCAGCAGCATCAGGGCCAGCTGGAACGATCACGAGTGGGAAGACCCGCAGAAAGGCTGGCCAACGATCAGGGATGCCACGAAGCACCAACCGCCAACCAACAGCGTTGTGGAGTGAACGAAATGAGTGCATGGCCCGAGCCGGCACTTTGAACTGAAGGGTTGCCTCAAACGGCCTGCCGGGGACCGGCTCAAGCCGATCCCAACAACACATCAACTCTCGCCAGACCACCTGTTTTTCAGTCCGGACATCGGTGCCCTGACGAAAGGTCGCCTGTTCCTCCAACTCCAACACCAGTTCAAGCCGCCGGAATGAAACGGCCCCTCCTTGAGAGAGATGAACACCATAGGTGCCCCCTGGCCGCAAGGGATGGTCAGAAATCTCGAGGTGGGTCGGTCCAATGGCAGTTGCCAGCAGTAACCGACGCAGAAAAAGGCCAATCGCTGCCAAGCCAATAAGACCGAAAGGGGCCAGCAACCCGAACAGCCACCAGTCGGTCCGACCACCAGCCAGATCGAAACCGGCCGCCACCGCAAGTACGATGACAACCGCATTCCAGAGCAAAGCAAACAGACCAGCTCCAAGCAACGACCAGGCCTCAGGGCTTTCAGTCGGCAACCGAAACCGTTGGATGGTACCGGGTGAATTCATCAGGTCGGCGCAGGCAGGTACTGTTGGAAAGCCCTCCTCATCGGGTGATGACCGGACGAGCGGGCTGAGCAGCTGACCGATCTCCGCAGCCTGACGCTCCTCAGACCGCCCCCAGGCACTGGCTGCCTGGGCAAGTCCGGTTGCTCCAAACACGACCAACGCTCCGGGCAGCAACAGCGTCAGCAGCCACAACCACCAGCTGTAACCACGTTTCAGCACAACCGTTTCGATCCGCTCTGGGTCATACCAGCACCGAATCGATTGCCCCAGCCGCCAGCCATCCAGTTGCCGCAGGGCAAGGCTGCGGTCAGTGGTCGCCTCACCCCAACCACTTGTGTGCCAGGCACGGACAGACTCCCCATCCGCATGAAACTCTAGCAGCACCGCCGGCCGCCACGACTGCCGCCGGATACCGAACAGGTCGGTCGTGGTGCGACGGGCGAGGCCCTTCCCTACCAGCCGCCCCTCGACCTCTGTGAAATGGTTGTTGATCCGCCACTCGGGAACGGCCACGCCGGTGAGCATCAGCCCACCAACAAACAGCCCGGCAGTAAGGAGACTGGCATAGAAAAATCCCTCACCGAACGACCCCCAGGCCGGCGAACCCGTGCGGCGCTCACCTCGTTTCTTGCTGAAAAAGATGGGCAGCCTCACGCCCGCTTCTCCCAGTCACCCGTTCCGAGGCCCAGCCGTCCGTGAAACAAGCTTGCCATGGCCCTTCCACCGCTCGTTACGGCAGGTCGGAGGCAATCTCTTTCCTGGTCACCACGATATCGTCGGCGGACGCCTGCTTGCGAAAAAAACCAATTTTTTCGAGGGCCTTGTAGACCTCCTCAAGCGTCTTTTCACCGAAGTTGGAGATGCTCAACAAATCGGCCCTGGTGCAATTGAGCAGATCGTGCACCGTGAAAATGCCTTTCTCTTCCAGGCAGTTCGTCGTCCGGACCGACAGTCCGATTTCGGCGGTGCTCATTTCGAGCTTTTCCGCGAGCTCATCCGATTTCGTCAGGCTCTTGTAGGCAATCCTGGGCATGGGGTCCCTCCCGTGCTGCAATGGGTGGTGAAATGAACCGGGTCTCCCGGATCCTGTGCCGGGGGAAGCCCGCGAATCACAGGCGGCGGCCTACCTGCCGTCGCCGACCAATCATGCGAGACACTCGATGTCCCGCTCGTGGCTACCGCGGAATATACTCAATTCTCACAACTTAGGGTCAACCAGCGTTCCGGCAGCTGGCACACGCTGAGTCGTAGCCGCCTGTGGCGAGCCAGTTACCAGTTCTCTTCAACCGACAGTATTTCGGTTCCGTGCGGCGAATTTCTCTCGATTCCCTGAATCCCAGCCAGCGGCAGGCGGCAGCCCACGTCGAGGGACCGCTGCTGGTGCTAGCAGGCCCCGGCAGCGGTAAGACTCGCGTCGTCACCCACCGGGTCGCCAATCTGATTCAGGAGGGCGTGCCCGCCCACCAGATTGTTGCGCTCACTTTCACCAACAAGGCAGCCGACGAAATGCGGCGGCGGGTAACCGATCTGGTCGGCCCCCAACCGGTCGAGATGGGCACCTTTCACCGCTTTGCCGCCCGGCTGTTGCGATCTCAGGCCCGGCTTGTGGGGCTTACCAGCGACTATTCAATTCTTGATCCTGATGACTCGCATTCGGTTTTGAAGCGGGCCGCCAAGCGACTCGGGCTGTCACTGACGCACACCCCGATCGGCCGCATCGCCGGTACCATCAGTCGTGCCAAGAACGACCTGGTCACCCCGGAAACCTTCGAACCCCGCTGGGGCCGGCCAGCGGATGAGGTGGTTGGCAAGGTCTGGCCGCTCTATCAAGAGATGCTGCTCGAGGCCAACTCAGTCGATTTCGACGACCTGCTTGTTCATATCGCACGCCTGCTGCTCGACAACCCTGATCTCCGCCGCCAGCTCGACGCTCGCTACCGCTGGATGCTGGTCGATGAATATCAGGACACCAACGCGGTCCAGTACTGCATCCTTCGGGGGTTGTCTCTGGATCATCAGAACCTGGCAGTCACCGGCGATCCCGACCAGGCAATCTACGGCTGGCGCGGGGCGAGCATCCGCAACATTCTTGAGTTTGAACGTGACTATCCCGCCGCCACGGTGGTCACCCTCGAACAGAACTATCGCAGCACCTCCAACATTCTCGGCACCGCTGATCGGGTCATTGCCCACAACAGCCGCCGCAAGCCGAAGCGGTTGGTAACCAATGCCGAGCCCGGGCCACAGGTGCGGATCGTGCTCGACAGCAGCAGCCACGACGAGGCCGATCGAATCGCCGACGAAATTGCCGCAGCGGTCAGCGCTGGCAGCCGGCAGCCCCGTGACTTCTGCATCCTGTTTCGCACGAACGCCCTTTCTCGGTCACTCGAGGTCGCCCTACGGAACCGGCAACTGCCCTACCAGCTGATCCGTGGGCTTGAATTCTTCAAACGGCGCGAAGTCCGCGACGTAGTGGCCTGGCTACGACTGCTGAAAAACCCTCGCGACGATGAGGCCCTCCTTCGCATTGTCAATGTGCCGCCGCGAGGCATCGGCAAGCAGTCCCTCGACCGGCTAGCAGCCTGGGCTGAACAGCAGGGGTTGTCCCGGCTGGAAGCGACCCGGCAGGCGGTGGCAGTGCCCGGCCTCTCGAAACGGGCCATAAAGGCCTACAGCCAGTTTGGAGAACTGGTCGAAAGCCTGCAGCGGCTGCAGCAACGGAGCAATGGTGCGGTCGCCCCCTTGGTCGAGGCGATTCTTGACCAGACCGGCTATCGCGACTTGCTCGCGGCTGAAAAAGAGGAAGAGGGGGACGAACGGCTTGCCAACGTCGAAGAACTGGTGACTGCAGCTCGACAGGTGGATGAGTCCTTTACCGCGGTGCTGCCCGACGATGACCCGCTGGGGCAGTTTCTGGAACAGACCGCACTGGTGGCCGACACCGACATCTGGGATCCAGCCGGTAATCAAATAGCGCTGATGACCTTTCATGCCTGCAAGGGGCTGGAATTTCCTGTTGTCTACATGGTCGCCCTGGAGGACGGCATCCTGCCGCATGAGCGGAGCCTTGATGACGACAACCAGCTTGAAGAGGAACGGCGACTGGTCTTTGTCGGCATCACCCGCGGCCAGCAGGAGGTGCATGCCAGCGCTGCCCGCATCCGTGACTACCGCGGCAGCCGCCGCATCTCAGCCCCGAGCATTTTTCTCACCGAAATGCTTGGGGAAGAAACCCTGCTGACAGGCCCCGAAGCCCCGGCGTTGGGGCAGGCTGACACCTCCTTTGATGATGCTGACTGGCATGCCGATCCGACCGATCCCTTCGCCGACTGCTTCGAGAGCCATCCCGATGCGGTCGATGACCTGCCGGTTGAACAGCCGAATCCTGCGCCAGCTCATCGACTGGAACGTCCCGATGGCCTCGTCCTCGAAGTCGATGGCGAGAGGCCGGCAGCAGATCCGCCGCCGGCACAAAAACCACCAGGGCGAAAGCGGAAGGCAGCTGACCTGGCCATCCGCCTGGCTTCAGAGCTTGGCGCCCCGGCAGAACCGCCTGTTCTACAGACCGGTGAACGCGTCGCTCACGAGACCTACGGGCCAGGCACTCTTGAGCGTATCAGCGGCAGTGGACCACGGGCCATCGGCGTTGTCCGCTTCGACGGGGCCTTGCGAACCCGCAGCTTTGTACTTGCGCACGGAGGGTTACAGCGGCTGACCGAGTAAATATTGCCCTGGTCACCACTCAAGTATCAGCACCAGCCGTTCAAGCAGGCCGCGGGCAAATCCATCCAGCCACCGCCAGGAGAGCAGTTGGAGCGTCAGGGCAACCACAAGGTCGGCTAGCAACAGCCGGGGGGTCACCAGCCAGTCGTCCCTCTCTGAGGGCAGCTTCCAACTCATGCCAGTTGCCGCCACACGCCGTAGGACAGCCGCGGCAGTCCACAGCACCGCGGTCGTCACGGTTGCCCGCCAGCCGCAGAGTCCACCGACCAGGGCCAGCCCCTGCCCCGCCAGATTGCCCGTGAGTTGCAGTTTCTTCAGGACCACTCCCAGCAGCCCGCCGGCGAGGATTCCAGTCAGGCCCACGAGAACCGCAGCCTGCCAGGCGGGTGGAGGCCCAGTGGTCACGCGATCCAGCCAATCCCCCAAAGGACCCACCGGCTGCAGCCAGGGAGCTGCCATCTGCAAGGCCAACAGCAGGACGAACGAGCCCAGCCACCACCCCCTCGGAAGCCGCTGGCGATCAAGTTCAATCAGCGACCAGGCCAGCAGTGTCGCCAGGCCCGAAAGGTGCAGCAAGCAGATTGCCACCAGTCTCCAGTTGGGCTGCATCAAAAGGCTGTCGACACCACGCCACCAGATTTCCCGGCTCACCTCATTGCCAGCCGGCAAATTAATGCCACCCGATAAGAGTTCGACCGAAGAAACCCCCCCGATGACGATCGCCGCCGACGCCTCGACTAATGGATAGCGAACGGGGATTGGGACCAAACAGTCCCGACATCGCCCTCCGAGCATCAGCCAGCCAACAACTGGCAGATTGTGCCAGGGCCTGATTGCCCGGTCGCAGACGGGGCAGTGTGAGCCGCCAAAGACGACCGACATACCCTGCGGCACACGATAGGCAACGACATTGAGAAAGCTCCCTACATTCGCACCAAAAACCACGAGAAATCCGACCGCCGCCAGATCGAGTAACAGCAACCCGACAGACCCGATCGTGAGCCATTCCCAGAGCATTGGTGCAAATCCGAATATCATCAATTCCAGCGACTGTCCCGCGGACGGTCGGGGCTCGACGTCCAGCATTTGATACAGTACCACCTGTTTGCCCGAAACAGATGAGTGGTGGTCCGAATACGCCCACGGTGGGCTCGGCTACCCGTTGCCACGACCGCCATGCCACCGCGATCCGATAACTCGCCTCTGCCAGCTCTCCCCAGCCAACCCGTCAAGCCACGTTTAGGCCGCTCACTGTTGGCGGGCCGGGTCGGGGTTGCCTTACGGATTGCCGCCACGCTTGGGCTGGTCGCTTTCGTGCTCCGCGGTATCGATTGGCCTTCCCTGCTCACCCTGTTGAAATCGCTTGACTGGCGTTGGTTCACGGTCGGCGTCATCACCGCAGTCGGCATTCAGGTAATCGCCGGCATCCGCTGGTCGGCTCTCGCCCGCCCGATCGGCTTTCAACATTCCACCGCCGCGTTCGTTTGGAAGTTTTTTGAAGGGGTCTTCTTCAACTTGTGCCTGCCTTCATCGATTGGCGGGGACGTGATCAAAGCTTACCGTTTGTCTGAGACGACCCGGGGCCGACTGCTGGCCGGCTGCACTATTCTGGCCGACCGGCTCGCCGGTGTTTCGGCGCTCGGCGTGCTGGCGGGAGCAGCACTGCTGGCCATCAAGTTCGCGTTGGTGCCAGCGGCCACCTTCGCGGTCGGGCTGGCCCTGCTAGCCTGCATCGGCTGCGACAGTTCCTCAGCCAACTTCTTCCCTATCAGCAGCGGCCCCACCTGATGACCCAGGCGATCGGCTGGAGCCTGATCGTCCAGATTGGTGCATCTGTTTCAGTCGCCTTACTGGCCCGGGGAATTGGGGTCTCACTTGGTCTGGGCATCTGGTTTTCGGTTGTACCCCTGATTTCATTGGCGATGGTCTTGCCGTTGAGCATCAACGGTGTCGGTGTCCGTGAAGGAGGCATGGCCCTCCTGCTGGCTCCTTGGGGTATCGGCAAGGAGCAGGCTGTGGCGATCGGGCTGCTCTGGTTCTTCGCCACCATTGTGACGGGCCTGATCGGCGGCGGACTATTTCTTCTCGATCGCCGCACGCCAAAACGATCTGTCAGCCAAGCAACGACGGCTGCCGCCGCTGGGCCGTGAGCAGCAGGGCTGCGACTGTCTTAGCATCTTCAATCCGGCCATCCCGGCACATTGCCACCGCCTCTGGCCAGGCCACCACACGCGGCTGAATGATCTCACCCGGTTCGAGTGCCTGCGGGCCAGGTTGCAAACCGCTGGCAACGAACAGGTGCATTCGTTCCCGAAGAATACCCGGCGACATCCAGAGGCCACCAATGGGCTCAAGAGACGCTGCCCGATAGCCGGTCTCCTCTGCCAGTTCCCGGGCCGCGGCTTCCTCAAGCGACTCGACCCGATCAAGCGTACCAGCCGGAATTTCGAGCAGGCTGCAGCCGACCGCCCGCCGAAAGACCTCAATTAGGCAGACATGATCCTTATCGACGAGGGGCACGATTGCCACACTGCCGGGATGCTCGATTACCTCCCGCGGCCGGAGGCTGCCGTCGCGGCAAACCTCGTGTACACGAAGAACCCGAAACCGGCTGGTCTCAAGCAACGCAACAGCTTCGGATTCATGACTTGATTTTGGTTCTGCACCGCTCATTCGGAACTGACCTCCGCTGTGGTGAACCGTAGGACCTCGGCCGACCGGCCGGCTACTGTCAGTGACTGTTCAGCAGCAACCTTCAGCGGCAGGATTGCTAGGGCAAGCCAGCCAGCATCATCTGTCGCTGCAGCTGCCGAGGTGACCACTGCTACCTGAGTATCACCACTGACAACAGCTGCCCCCAGAGCGACCGGCTCCTCGCCGGCAACAGCCAGCAGCATCAGTTGCCGGTTGACGTGGCCGAGTGCATCGAGCCGGGCCACCGTCTCTTGCCCGAGATAGCAGCCCTTGCTGAAACAGATCGCGCGGCCATCGAGGCCAAGTTCCTGGGGCAGCGTCTTCTCTGGGATGTCCTCTGCCAGCGGCCAGCCGCGGCGCAGACGCCGAGCAAGCACCGTCCCGGTCGCTGCCTGCGGCAGCCCGGCTGCGGTAAATGCAGCCGCCAGCTGCTCACCCGCCGTTGTCTCCACCAAGAATCCACCCGGTCCGTACCAGTCGATCAAAGTCAACCGCGCCGGCACTGGGGCGGCCCCAGCCGCGGCAGTAAGCAACCCTTCGGCAAAATTCGCTGGAGCAGCGGGCAGACTCTGATCGAAATGTTTCTCCAGCCAGTGAGCGGCTGGTGCCCCGCTGACCAGCAGGCTCCGCAGCCCCTCGCTTTGATCAAGCAACTCGAGATCTTCCCGAATGTGGTAGCGGTCAAGATGGCTCCGCAGGTGTGCCGCTCGGCCAGGCTCCATCCGAAGCACGAGCCCGTCGTTCGTTCGGCGGATGAGCACCAGGTCGATCACCCAACCACGGGCATCGCAGAAAAATCCCTCACAGCCAGCGCCTGGGAGCAGATCACTCACCTTGGCAGTCGTGAAGTTCTCGATGAAGGTGACGGCATCAGCACCAGTGACCAGCAGTTGTTCGTGGCGGCCAAGATCAGCCCAGCAGAAACCATGTTCGGCCGGCGGATGAGAATCTGATGAGGACATGGGTCTCTCCATGCGGCTGGCCACGGAACAGTCGCGCCGCAGTACCAACTGTCCGCCTTACTATAGCGGTCAGCCGGTGTCGTCCCGGCAGGAAACCGGCCCTCGCGGGGAAAATTTCAGAGAGCCGCGAACGGTTTGCGGTCGGCCTCCGTAGAAGGGGCACAGCAAAGACACCGCAGCAACGATTGACTCGCCGCCGGGAAAAGTGGTTCTTCAAATCCCATGTGAGATTGCCACTTTTCTCGACACTGCGGCGAGGGTATCGTTTCATCAGCCGGACGTGCGGGCAAGGCATGGTCCGATCTGGTGAGCAACCAAAGCCGACTCTTCTGACGCTCACGATTCCATTCGGTCTGATCGCTGCCGATGCTGCGCAGTGACCGAAGTGGAGTGAGTGGAAAACGAGTTGGCTACGGATGTCGCCGGGGGGTCTCAGTGGAGATTTCACCGGTTCCGCTCACGAGGAGGAGAGAACGATGGCCACGGTTCCTTATCGAGTCGATCGCCACGGGGAGTACGACGAACACGGGGACTCATATGAGAATCCCCTTGCTGTTGCCGACACCTCCTATTCCGACGTTGCCCGTGCCGAGGCCGACTGCCGGGCAGCCCAGTCACAGCCCTCCCGGGGAATCCGGCGACGGGCTGCCGGCGGGAACCCCGGACCGAGACGCTCGCGGTCCCGGCGGCTTCACCGGATTGCCGAAGTCCGCCAGCAGCAAGGTGTGACCCTGCGAAATGTCGCCCGGCGGCTGGGAATCGAGATAGCTGTCATCCGGCGGCAGGAGCAGCCTGACGCCGATCTACGGATTAGTGATTTGCTGAAGTGGCAACACGTTCTTGAAGTGCCGCTGTCCGACCTGCTTGAGGAGGGCGAAGGCCAACTCTCGGGACCGGTGCTGGCGCGGTCGCGGATGGTCAAATTGATGAAAACAGCTGCAGCCATCAGGGAACAGGTCGGCAATGAGGGGCAGGCCACTCGCCTGATTCGCCAACTGATCGAGCAGATCCTGGAAATCATGCCAGAACTGGCTGACGTCACCCCCTGGCACACCGTGGGACAGCGGCGAACACTCGATGACGTTGGGCGGGTGGCGCAACACCCTGTTTCAGACGACTTGTTTGGCCGCTGATCAGACACTGCCGGAAGGCGAGTGGGCCGACTGGCCTGATCGCGATAGCGGTGGCGAAGTCCCTCTGCTACGATCCGACCAGAAGAGCTTGAGGCTCGAGTCGATGGTCTGGTTGGAAAGAGAGTTGTGTCGTGTTCTCATTACTTGGTGTGCTCGGAATCACGCTGATACTATTTGTCAGCGTCGCAGTTACCGCCCGGCTTCTCCTGGGAAAGTAGGGGACGAGAGACTTTCGCTGCGGGACTTATGAGCCCCAGGATGACGAAGCTCATGAAGATGTAGAGTGTCGTCCCGAGCACGCCCCAGGCAGCCACAGCCAGCCCAAAGTAGTCGCGCAACCAGACCCGTAGCGGCGGCTCATCGCTCTTGGGCACCTTGTGTTGCACTGGTCCACTCCGATCTGACTGGGCCTTCATATCAGAGCGGAATTGGTCCCAGTGTGCCTGGACGGCAGGCTGATCGAGATCGGCTAACCAGCGGTCTCTGGTACTCCAAAGCACCAGTGGAGGCAACGTCAGCAGGGCAAGCCAGCCGACCAGCAGTGCGATTTTTACAAGCCCCACTGCCGTTTGGCGACAACTATCACGTTCAGCGACAGGGGTGGGTCGTGCTGGCTCCATACTGCCGCCTCTCAATAGCCACATCAGGCCGCGGATAAACGCTGGCCACCTTCCTCATCTTACCCGGATTACTTCTTCCGGTATTGGCAGTGGGTACTCGGAAGCCACAAAACTCCTCTCGTTTGCAGGTCACCAGACTGCTATCGTCCCGCATCATTCACCCGGCCAAGACTCCTCCTTCTGACGTCACTGCCGTGCCACGACGCCGCCCACGAATGCCGCTTTGGCATCTGATTCTCCTCCTGTCTGGGATCATAGCCGGCGGCTGGCTAAATCCTGCTCAGGCCCAGAGCGGTTGGCTACCGACTACCTGGTTCACCAAGCAGAAGATCGACCCGGAGGCGATGTTTCCGCTGTCGGAAAGGGACGGTCCCTGGCTGGTACTGGCCACAACATTTCGGGGTACCGGAGCCCGAGATGATGCCCGCCGGCTGGTGCAGGAGCTCCGCGGACGCTTCAAAATGCAGGCCTACACCCACGAACAGGCCTTCGATTTCACCGGTGCACAGCGGGGACTCGGGCTCAATCCTGACGGCAGCCCTAAGCGAATGCGATATGCCAACGCCCAGCAGGTTGTTGAGGTCGCGGTAATGGTGGGTGATTTCGCTTCGTGCGACGACAGTCGTGCACAGAAGACCCTTGCATCAATCAAAAGCCTGCAGCCTGAGACACTCACCGGCGAGCAGGGGAAAAGCCGTGCTTACGCAGACTTCCGTCGGATGATCGGCCTCGATAAACAGGCAGGGAAGGGGCCGATGCGACTCGCCTTCATGATCCCTAACCCACTGTTGCCGGAGGACTACTTCAACCGTCCGCAGCTCGATGAGTTCGTCCTCGAAATCAACAGCGATGTCGAACACAGCCTGCTGGAATGCCGGGGCAACTATAGCGTGCGGGTGGCTACTTTCACCGGAGTTGGGACCTTTACCGATCAGGAAGCCAGTGGGGGCGAGGAGTCCGAATTCGAGAGTCGCCTGGTCGAAGCAGCAGAAAAAGCCCACCGTCTGACCGAGGCCCTGCGGCAGCAGGGCTGGCAGGCCTGGGAGTTTCATGATCGTGAGTCGAGTATGGTCTGCGTCGGCAGCCTCTCCCAACTCGTCATCGAACAGCAGGACGGCTCAACGCAGCCACACCCGGAACTGGTCCGCATCACGGCCGCCCTCGGCCCCGATCCAGAAAAGCTGGCAGCTGGCACGATTCTTCCCCGGCGAATCGAGGGTATTCTGCTCGACGTACAGCCGCGGCCCATCGCAGTACCACAGTTGCCGATTGGCCGGCGGTAGCAGTCGCAAGTGGGCAACCGCAGCGATTGTTCGAGCCTGGCCCAGCAAACGTCATGATGACCAGTCCAACCTGTCCAATTCTGGTGCTTGGTACCACCAATGCCGGCAAAAAACGTGAGTTGTCATTACTGCTTGAGCCGTATGGCATCAGCTGTCGGTCACTCAGCGACTTTTCAGAGGCGGTGGAAGTCGCCGAGACAGGCACGACCTTTGCCGAAAATGCGGCGCTCAAGGCGAGCCAGCAGGCCCGCGTTCTCGGCCAGTGGGTTCTGGGGGAGGACAGCGGATTGGTGGTCGATGCTCTCGGAGGCGCCCCAGGGGTCTTCTCAGCGAGATTCTCCGGGCCCGATTCGACGGATACGACCAACAATGTTTTGCTGCTGAAACAGTTGGAGAACGTCCCCGGTCCGGCTCGGACAGCCCACTACGCATGCCATGCTGCCTTGGCTGATCCGACAGGAACGATTCGGGCCACCAGCTCTGGCCGCTGCTGTGGCCGAATCACAGAGGCTGCCTCCGGAGGTGGCGGGTTCGGGTATGACCCCTACTTTCTCATCCCGGAATACCACCGCACATTCGGTCAACTCGCCCCAGCAGTGAAAGCCTTCATCAGTCATCGGGGTCGAGCGATCCGCAGACTCCTGCCAGCAATTGTTCAGCTTCTCCATCAGGACAGCTGACCAGCGGAAGCGTCAGGCGGCTTCGCTGAGACGCTGGCTCAGCCAGTGCTCAATAAGTGCGAGCACTTGAGGCGTCCCATCCATGGTGCCAATCAAATTGGCCAGTGGAGCAGCATAACGATCAAGATCTGAAAGGAATCCTCGCACATCACCGACCGTCACATCTTCCAGGTGCACAAAGTCACCGCAGCCCATTGCCCGCAGAAAATGGCTGTTCATCGACTGTTCGCCATGGGCCCGTTCAGGCAGAACCAGCAGCGGTTTACCAAGATGAATTGCCTCGCCAATCAGCTGGTTGCCAGCCGCCGAAATAACCGCCCGGCAGCCAGCAAGGTCAGCAGCAAACTGACGATCGTCAATCGGCTGAAACGAAAGTGGACCAATGGGGTCACGGGCACCCAGGCCATAGACCTTCACCGGCAAGCCGCACTGGGCGAGTGTTTCAATCGCGCTGAACGGGGTATGCCGCCGAAGGTAACTCAGCACAAAGCCTCCGTCAGTTGGCTCGGCCTGCACGATTTCGCGCCGCAGCAATGGACCTACCTGCTGGACGTGTTCCCAGCCGCGGCGCAGCGGGGGCCGGAAGAAGGCCGAAACAACCGTCTCAGCTGCACCGGTGACATACATCCAGACTGCGTGGCTCATCAGCCAGGCATTCCAACGCAAGGTCCAGGGCAGAGCGTCAAGCTCATAGGCCAACAGAAAATGCTGGGCACGTCAAGACGACCACCGCTGTACTGAAAGACGATGCCTGGAATCTCGTGAACGCTCACCCGGGGATGGCCGACGGGAAACCGCTGCCGCAAAAACCGATACCCGTCATCCGAGCAGTAGACCCGGACGTCATGCCGTCGCTCGAGATGCTCAATCAGCGTGGCAATCCGGGTGGCATGCCCGCGGCCCTCTCCACACAGACTAATTGCGATTGTTGCCATGCGTTTCTGCGGGCCCAACGATCCTGGAGGACAGTCGACAATCGACTCTTTCACCTACGATAATACTCTTCCCGCCAGCAGAAGTCGCTCTCACGAAAGCCGATCGCTGAGGGGCTTTGCTCACACAATCCGAAAGATTTCCCGGCCAGCCTTCATGAACCACACTCGAATGCCCCACTTTCGATCGAGGCTGCGGCGGGCTGCCAGCGTGGTATTGCTGCTTGTGCTGCCAGGTCTGCCTGAACTACAGGCCGTAGCCGCGCCGGCGGAGGATTCAGCAGTGTTGATTCGGCAGTTGACCGACGGAAAACTGTCCGTCCGTGATGCTGCGGTGGAAGGGCTGCTTGCCATCGGCCCGGAGGCCTTGCCAGCAATTGAGCAGGCCATCCCAGTGGCGACGGGCGAGGCTGCCTTCCGGCTGCCGCTGATTGCCGAGGCGATTGCACGCACGGCCAGCAACCGCATGCTGGAACTTCCGCCCGAGAATTTGCCCCTTTCGGCGACTGCGGCAGGGCCATTCAGCCTGGCCGTCCGGCGGGTCGATCGGCTTGGTGTTTCGGGTTACCGGATTCTGGTACGACTGCAATGGCGACCGCCACTTGAACCGGTGCTGTTGCGGCTGCCGCTGGTCTCGGTGGTAGCCGAAGGCACGGCAGGCGAAGCGGTACCGATACTCGGCCGGCAGGGGACAGTCGAGCCACTTCTGATCGCGGGAAGGCACTGGATCGATCTGCCAATTCGGCTTGGCCCAGCCCCTCCGGCTGTCATGAAACTCAACAGCCTCCGGGGCACGGTTGAATGCTGGCTGCCAGGTTTCGAGCACCAGTTCATGTTGCCGTTGCAGATGACCCGCGGGGGCCTACCGCCCACCACCAACGAACCGGGCCCCAGCCGAAGCCTTGCCGGACTCTCAGTGCAATGCCGGGGCTGGTCCATCAAACCAGGCGAACTGGCCACAGCAACCTGTCAGGTCAAACTTTCCGCCCGGTTCCCTGAACCTTCCGAAGCGCTCGCCTCACACCGCGCCTGGCTTGCCGACCGACAACCACACCTGCTCCTGCCCACCGGCAGGGTGGTCACCGCCTCGGATCACCGAGTGGTCTCGCGGAACAACCAAGGCCTGACGATTACAGCCAGTTTTGCCCTCTCTGCCAATCAGCTACCGCGCGGAACCCTCGTAACCTGGCGGCTGCCGCTGGGGGTGCGGCAGGTACCGGTTGACTTCTGGCTCCGGTCGGTGTTGCTCAGCGAGTCGGCGGGCGGGGAAAACTGAGCGAACTGCGGGGAAAATGGCCACTACAGATCGTTCTGTTCACGTTGTTCCGCACCGCCCGGCCCGCTACTGTCCGGCTTGATCCCGTTGCCCACTCGCCGCCCCCCCCGGTCACCCGATGAGATTTCGCTCGCTACTGATGTTTGCCTGCATGATCATCGTGCCAACGATCGCGATGTTCTCCCACAAACTTCCGCCGGAACTCCGGAATGCCATGAGCAATATTGTGCTCAATCCGGCTATCGATCTGATTGAGTCTCTGGCCCTGTCAGCTGAAGCAGAAGAGCCTGATCGAGCTGTCGAATTTGCTGCTGCACCCGCAGGCCCGTTGCTGGCCGACCGTGCTGCCTCCAGCCCACCGCAGCCGGCAACATCGATCGAACCGGCTCAAACGGACATCGCCATGCTCCAGCAGCAGCAACCCCGACCCGCTCGGCAACCACTCGGTTTTGATCGGGCATCCGCATTGCGTCAGCAGTTGGCGGCAGCCGGGGTCCGCAAACTGCTGATCGAGCCTGCCAGCGATGGCAGCCGATCAGTTCGCGGCAGCTGCCGGTTGGCGGTCGATGCCGAGGGTCAACTCCAGCGGCTCTTTCACGCAAACGGAGCCACAGAGACCGAAACACTCACGCAGCTTGTGGAACAAGTCAGCCGCTGGCATCAACGCCTCAGCACCAGAACACCGTCGTTCGGTGAGCAGGCCTTCAGGAGGTAGCCCGCCACGTCCATGCCAACAGCCTCCGGCAAAGCTACGACGGCGATCTGAATCACAGTGACCTCGGGTCTGGGTGGGGCTGTCTTCCCGGACCGGCCTCTAAACGTTCTTCCGAACGGCTTTCCCATGCCATCCGCCCACACCCGTCGCCGTTTGCACTACCTCCAGTTGCTCAGGCGGCGGAGGCGGCGAATGACCGGACAGCGGGCTGCGTTCCGAGTAGGCCAGACTTGCTTTCAGGCAGACTGGCCACCGCGGCCCTGCCCGCTGCGCAGGCTTGCCGTTGGCCAGTGGCGTCGAAGCCCTTCCAAAAGCACTGCAATGGTTATCGGCGAGCACCGCCGGACTGAGGAAATGGCCCGGCTTGAGGCAGCCCTCTTTGTCGCCCGCGAACCACTCCCAATCAGGCGGTTGGCGAAATTGTCCCGGTTGCCGGATGCAACACGGGCCCGAACGCTCTTGCAGGACCTCAACCAGCTCCTCGATGCGGCCGGAGCGGCATTTCGAATCGAACACCTCGCTGGTGGTTACCAGCTATTATCACGGCCGCAGTTCGGCCCATGGATCAAACGTGCGCTCGAATATCCAGCTGAAAATCGGCTTTCGAATGCTGCTCTGGAAACGCTGGCGATCGTCGCCTACCGCCAGCCGGTCACCCGGCCTGAGATCGAGTCAATTCGCGGAGTCGGCTCCGAGGAAATGCTTCGCCAGCTGCTCGACCGTGACCTGATCGCCGTCGGCGGTCGCAGCGACGAACTCGGCCGTCCCAATGTCTACGTCACGAGCCGGTATTTCCTCAGAATTTTCGGCCTTGGCCGAATTGAAGATCTGCCAGCGGTTGAAGCGATCAGCCTGGTTCCCCCAGGCCGGAAAAACCCGGACTGAGAATTTTTGCTGAGGGGAGTTGCACGGCCGCGGTGCCGTTGGCATATTGCCGGGCCGTCCTACGGTGGCCGAACAAAACGGTCCGTCATGGGCGGGACAAGACCGCGGCTAAACGGCCCCCGCAGCTTCCTTGTCTTTGAACAGTACGCAAGTTGTTGGCCAAAAAAGCCGACAAGCAACTGTCGGTGGGTTGTGTCTTTAGGTGCAGGCTGTGGTCAGGCCGAAGTGGCAAGACCACCGCTGAGCTCCGGAGTCCCCTCATCGGGCCGACAATTTTTTTGACTCGGGACTTGGCTGGACCACTAGCCATCGACCACAATACTGACGGTATTCCTTCCCACGATCGACCTCATGAATCGACTCCAGGAGACGAAGCAGTGACGATTGTTCTGAACCCCAGCGAGCCGCAAGATGTTTCGCGGGCGGATGTTTTTTGTTGGAACGAACTTCCAGAGTTGCTGTCGGCGGACGACCTCTTCGACGCGACCCCCGAACTGAATGACCCCGTCACAAGCATCGTCGCCGAAGACGATGACGAGGACGAGGACTGGGAGGATGACGACGAGGAGTACGAGGACGAAGAGTACGAAGACGAAGAGTACGAAGACGAAGAAGACGACGACGGCGAAGAGAGTGAAGAAGAGGAGTGGGAAGAGGTCGAAGACGAAGAGTACGAAGAAGAAGACGAGGGGGATGAAGAGGAGGGCGACGAGGAGGAATACGAGGACGAAGAGGAAGAAGGTGATGAGTGGGAGGATGACGATGAAGACGAGTGGGAGGACGAAGACGACGACTAATCGCTGTCGTTCGCTCAAGCCTTTCAGCGAATTGTCTACTTTCGAAAATAATGGCCCGCGGGGATGGTTACTCCTGCCAACTGAGTGACAACACTCGCCCTTCTCTCGCTACCGTCACTTCAACAATGCCACCCGGCGGTACATCGCTGAGACGACTGACCATATCTTGCTGATCACGAAGTGATTGGTCGTTAATGGCAAGGATTCGGTCCTTGATTTGCAGGCCACCTCGGGCCGCGGGTGAGGCAACCCTCACCGCAACCACAACCGGGATGGTTGGATTCGCATCATCGAACCGGGTGCCGATTCCCCAGCGGCTCGTGCTACCAGGCGGCAGAAATGCTGCTGCTTCAAGCCTGGAACGGCTGGCATTCGATTCATTCAGGCAGCGACTTCGAAATTCAAGCCGTTTCTCCGGGCTATCAGCAACTTCAAGAAGTGCTGCAAGGGTGAGGCGGACCACCGGCTCGAGACCAGCAAGATTGACCAGGTGGACGTCGTCGCTGGGCCGATGGTAGTCATCGTGCAACCCGGTATGAAACATCAGTGTTGGGATGCCCCGCCGGAGAAACGAGTAGTGGTCTGAATCGGCTTCGACCTTCCAGTCAAATGCCAATGGCAGAGGATTCTGCCCGGGGAGATTATTCGCCCGGGTCACCAATTCCTCGAGCCCTACTGCTGAACGCGTGCCGAAGACTTCGAGCCGCTGCCTAAGCCGGCCAATCATGTCGAGATTGATTGAGAACACAATCTGCTGGCCCCGTAAAGCCGCTGGACGATTCCCGAGAAAATGCTTCGAGCCGAGCAACCCCTGTTCCTCTCCGTCCCAAAAGGCGATCAGAATCGATCGTCGTGGTGGCTGTGGTAGACCGGCCAGTGCTTCGGCGATTTCAATGACGCCAGCAACTCCTGAAGCATTGTCGTCAGCCCCATTGTGGACAAATCCGAATGGACCGAAGCTGTTGCGGGCATTGCCGTAGCCGACGTGATCATAGTGCCCTCCGATGACGACCAATTCGTCACCACAGGCCGGGTCACTCCCCGGCAACAGAGCCAGCACATTCCGCAGCGTGCCATGACTGCTGGCAAACGACTGGAAATAACCGCCGTTATCACCAACGGGTAGCAATCCCAATGGAGCTATCGCCTGCTCAACATATCCCCCGGCCGCCCGACCGCCACGGCGGCCTCCTTCGCGGCCCTCAAAAGCATCATCGGCAAGGGCGGCGATGTGCTCGGCAGCTTCGCTGGCCTTGATGGTGGAGCGGGCGTGAAGCCGTTCAGCGGCAGTGGAAGCCGCCGGCTGCATCAGAAACGGCAGACAACTCCAGCCAGACAGACAGAACCGAAGGAGCAGCAGACGGAGCGGGCAGGGCTTTTCCACGGCTTAGCTTGGAACCTCCTTGCATACGAAGCGGGTCTGACTCAGAATGATGAATCATTGAGTCCTTCGTCCAGAGGGATTCCGCTGCGAGAAAAGGAATCAGAGAACCCCTCGAGGGCTTCCCAGAGAATTTTGTTCGCCGCGAGGGAGAGGTGGCAGAGTGGTCGAATGCGCGTCTTTGCTAAAGACGTGACCGGTCAAAAGCTGGTCCACGGGTTCGAATCCCGTCCTCTCCGCTGATTTTTGCTGACCGTGCTGGAAATCTATTCGGTGTCTGGGTCTGCCTTGCCACGACGCTGCGGCGTACCTGCGTCGTGCCGGCGGAACACTGCTACGACATCTTCAATCGGCACCACGTAGAGCAGGTTGTTCTGCTCAAAGTCGACCGGAATTGAGTTCCGGGGGTGAAAGAGAACCTTGTCGTACTTCTCGATCGGGAAGTCGGCGTCACGCTCCACCTGCAGGCTCACCTCGACTACTCGACCGGTAATCGTCGGAATCTCAGCCTGATCGGGGAGCACAATGCCTCCCCGGGTCTGGTTACGACTTTCATCCTTGCGGATCAGCACCCGCATGCCCAGCGGCTCAACAAATTCATTCACCCAAATCACCTCATTGTTGCTTCATTGCCGGTGGCAGACGGCGGTTACCGGGCACGCTGCCTCCGTCATCGTTGTACGTCACCTCGGTCCAGCCGACTAGCGACTGCTGTCGGCTCCGGATCATCGCTGCGATCATCTGTTTCCTTCGTGTATACTCTGGACTTCCTGCAGCTGAAGGTGGATCACCCGCAGGACCTGCGAGCAGCCCGAAAAGGCTCGCAAAGTCGTTTTGAAAAGGAGTCTCCTTGAGCCTGCCCGCAGGAGCCCCAATGCTTGTCAGCCACGAACGCGGCGACCTTGTGGTCATCGCCAACCGTCTCCCAGTCCATCGCGCGGCGGCTGGCGGCGGCTGGGAGACGAGCCCCGGGGGACTGGTCTCTGCCCTGATGCCAATTCTGCGAGAGCACAAGGGGGTCTGGATTGGCTGGGCTGGTAGCGCGGAACCAAGCCTCAATTCTTTTGAGCACGAAGGCCTGTTCAACGTGCCCGTGAGCCTCTCGGAAGAAGAGGTCAGGGATTACTATGAGGGGTTTTCCAACAGCACGCTCTGGCCCCTTTATCACGATGCCTGCCAGACCCCGCAGTACAACCGCGCCTGGTGGGCTCCGTATGTCGCCGTCAACCACCGCTTCGCCGAGGTGGCTGCCCGTGAGGCAGCTCCTCATGGTCATGTGCTGGTGCAGGACTATCATCTGCAACTGGTGCCCGGCATGCTCCGGGAGATGCGGCCCGATGTTCGCATCGGCTTTTTTCTGCACATCCCTTTTCCGCCGGTCGAACTCTTTGCCCAACTGCCGTGGCGGCAGCGCATCCTTGAGGGCATGCTGGGAGCCGATGTGATCGGTTTCCAGACTCGGCACGGCGCGCAGAACTTCGTGCGGCTGGTCAACCGCTACACGATTCATCGTGGTAGTGGACATGCAATCAACGTCAACGGCAGGCGGGTGCTGGCCCGTGACTATCCAATTTCGATTGACTATCAACGAATTGTGTCACTCGCCAGCGATCCAGCCGTCATCGCACGGTCTCAGGAAATTCGGGCTGATCTCGGCGAGCACCGGACGATCATGCTGGGGGTCGACCGGCTTGACTACACCAAGGGCATCGATCAGCGGCTGCGGGCCGTCTACGAGATCTTCAAGAATGGACGTCATACCGTCGATGACCTCGTGCTTGTCCAGGTAAGCGTCCCTTCACGAGAAAGCGTCGATGAGTACATCGAGGTTCGTGACCGAATCGAGAAGCTGGTCGGCCATATCAATGGTGAATTCGGCAAGGTCGGTGCAGTTCCGGTGCACTACCTTCGCCGCAGCCTGCCGATTGAGGAGTTGGTGGCTTATTATCTGGCTGCCGACGTAATGCTGGTGACGCCCTTTCGCGACGGCATGAACCTCGTGGCGAAAGAGTATGTCGCCAGTCGCCGTGATGACACCGGCGTGCTTGTGCTGTCCGAGTTCACCGGTTCGGCCGTCGAACTTGACCGTGCGGTGATGGTCAACCCGCATGACATTGACGGCATGGCGGCGATTATTGAACGCGCTATCGCCATGCCTCGGGCCGAACAGGTTCGCCGAATGCGAAGCCTGCGGCAACGGGTTCGCAAGCGAACGGTATTCACTTGGGCGGCTGATTTCACCCAGGCGCTCACCGCTGACCAACCTCAACCTGTCACCTCTTTTCCTCCCGCCACCACTCTTGCTGGAGACCGCTCTTGACCGGGAATGAATCCCCTGCACCGATCCTCATGCCAGTGGACGATCTCGACCTTGCCCTCGAGGCCATCGCCCGCGTTCCGATTCTGCTGGTGGCCACCGACTATGACGGCACACTCTCACCGATCGTGGCCAATCCCGAAGACGCCCGGCCTGTCCGCGAGTCCATCATTGCTCTCCGGGCTCTTGCCAGCCTCTCTGGAACCCACTGTGCCGTCATCTCCGGGCGGTCGCTTTCCGATTTGGCAAACCTGAGTGCGCTCGATGGTCAAATCATGCTGGTCGGCTCACACGGCAGCGAGTTCGACCAAGACTTTGTGCGGACCCTGACAAAACAGCAGATCGCCCTGCGGCAGCAGGTGCTCGATGAGATGCATCGAATTGCTGCCCGTGACGGACGGTTCCACATCGAGCCAAAGCCTGCCTCCGTAGCTTTCCATTACCGCAATGTTGATGACGCCGTGGCAGATGAGGCTGTAAAGGAACTCCTTGGGGGAGCAGCCAGCTGGAATGAGGTTCAGGTCAAATCGGGCAAGAAGGTGCTGGAATTGGCCGTCATGCATACCTCGAAAGGAGACTGCATCGACGCCCTCCGGCACCGTGTCGGTGCGACGGCGGTCGTCTACTTCGGGGATGATGTCACCGACGAAGATGCCTTTGTCAGGCTGCACGGTCCTGACGTCTCAGTGAAAGTCGGCGCCGGGTCAAGCACGGCGACCTACCGAATAAGCGACCCCACCGAGGTGGCCCGCCGATTGGCGCGTCTTGCCAGCGCCCGCGAGGCCTACCTGGCAGGAGCCGATGCCGTACCGATCGAACGGCATGCGATGCTCTCTGACGGCCGGGTGCTGGCCCTCATCGCCCCGGGCGGACGGGTCTGCTGGATGTGTGCCCCACGGGTCGACGGGCCGGCCCTGTTCGCCGAACTGCTCGGCGGCCCGGCAGCAGGGCACTTCACCATCGAGCCAGCTCAAGAATCGGAGGACCGGCCCCAGCAACTGTACGACGGAAATTCGCTCGTGCTGAAGACCAGCTGGTCGAAACTGTCGGTAACCGACTTTCTCGACTGTTCCGCAGGCAAGCCAACCCAGCGGGCGGGCCGCACCGATCTGATTCGACAGGTCGAGGGCCGGGGCGAAGTGCGAATCACCTTCGCCCCCCGGCTCGACTTTGGACGGCTACCAACCCGGCTGCTGATTCGTGAAGACGGCCTGGAGATTGATGACACAATCGATCCGATCGTCCTCCGGGCACCCGGAGTCAAGTGGGAACTGCAGGAAGAAGGCCCCCACCAGACGGCAATCGGTACGGTAACCCTGCGAGGCGAGCCGCTCCGACTGGAGCTTCGCTATGGCACAGGTTCACTACGGGAACAGCAGGCAATTTCCCCGCAGGAGCGATACCGCCTGACGAAGTCCTACTGGGAGTCATGGGCTGAGCGACTGCATCTGCCCAAGCGGGAGGGGCCGATGGTCCGTCGGAGTGCGCTGGTGCTGAAAGGGCTCTGCTTTGCACCAACCGGTGGCATCGCCGCTGCCGCCACCACCAGCCTGCCAGAGCATCTCGGTGGCATCCGCAACTGGGACTATCGTTACTGCTGGCTCCGGGATGCCGCCATGTCGGCATCGTCGCTCGTCAAACTGGGCTCTTTCACAGAAGCAATGGCCTTTCTCGACTGGATGCTCCTCGTGATCGACCGGGCAGCGGCCCCCGAGAGGCTGATGCCGCTGTATACCGTCACCGGCCATGAGGTCGGCGCTGAGGCCGAGATTGCCGAACTGGCTGGATACGCCGGTTCTCGCCCGGTACGGGTCGGCAATGCTGCCCGCGGCCAGGTGCAGCTTGACGTCTTCGGCCCAATCGCCGAGCTGGTCTGGCAACTGCTGCTGGCCGAGGCCCCGGTGTCGAGTGAGCACTGGCGGCTGGTGGAGGCGATGGTCGGTGCGGTGGAAGCCCGTTGGCACGAGCCCGACCACGGCATCTGGGAAATCCGCAAACCGCGGCGGCATCATGTTCATTCAAAGGTGATGTGCTGGCTGGCGGTTGATCGAGGGATTCGGATCTCTGAACGGTTTCTTGACCGACAGCGGCCAGCCTGGGAACAGCTGCGGCAGACAATTGCTGACGACATCCTTGAAAAGGCCTGGCATCCCTCGGCTGAGGCCTACACCGCCGCCTACGGCGGTGATGATCTTGATGCGGCCTCGCTCATGATTGGGCTGAGTGGTCTGGTCGACTGCACCGACCCGAAATTTCTCGCCACGGTCGATGCGATTGAAAAGCGACTGCGAATGGGGCCGACCGTTTTCCGCTACCTTGCCGACGATGGCTTGCCGGGACGGGAAGGAGGCTTTTTTATCTGCGCCAGCTGGCTTGTCGATGCCCTCTACAAGGCGGGCCGACGGGATGATGCTGAGGCGTTGTTTGAATCGATGCTGGAACTAGCCGGTCCCGAGGGCCTGCTGCCCGAGCAGTATGACCCGCTTCTTCAGCGAACGCTCGGCAACCATCCGCAGGCCTACTCCCATATTGGCCTCATCGAAAATGCCCTGACACTTTCGTCGGCCTGACGCTCCGGTCGCTTCCGCTCCCGGTGGCTGTTTCACGGAAAGCGCCGGCGTCCGGCTGGCCTTCATTGTTCGGGCGTGGTAGCCGGGGCTGGGTCGAGCAGCGGGACGACGATCTCCCCTTCGGCTGCCATTCGGTCGCGGGCAACCACGCCATCGGGCAGATGATAGAACCCGATTGCCAGAATCAGGTAGGTCGCCAAGAGGACCAAGCCCTCCATCCAGTTGGCCTGCCCAGCATTCATCACCTCGCGGGCGATCACAATCGCCAGCACGATGGCCACTACCTCGAAGACTGAAAAGGCCAGGTTCATCGGTTCCCCAATCACCACGCCGGTGAAGACCAGAAGCGGTGCCACCAGCAGCACCATCTGAATAGTTGAGCCAACAGTCGCCGCCATCACCAGCTCTTGTTTTCCCTGCCGGGCAAACCGGACGGCAGTGAGTACTTCGCCGATACCGCCCACCCCACCGAGCAACACAATCCCGCTAAAGGTGTCGGAAAGACCGAGTGACTTGGCGGTTGGACCAAGTGACTCGGACAAGGCGTCACTCACGAACGCCAACAGGATGCCCCCGACTGCCAGCATGGCGAGGCTGCGAACGAACGCAGTCGGCTGCCCTTCCCCGACATCGGCTTCCGGGGTCAGGCTCTCATCCTGATGACCAAAGATGTTGACCAACACGTTGCCGGCGTAGAGGACCAACAGGATCACCGAAAGTTCCAGCGATAAGTCCCGGGTGCCCTCTAGCCCCGTCGTTCGCAGGCGGCTGCGATCAAACAACCGGGTGCCGTAGCGGAGCCCCCCCACGACGAGCGCGCAGCCCAGGCCGACGAGCAGGTTGACCAGAATAGAACCCGTTAGTGACGCCTTGACCACCCGGCCAAGGCCATTGTGCAGGGCGACAACGCCGATGATGAGCTCCGGGGCATTGCTGAGGGTCGTGTTGATCAGCCCTCCAATTACGGACCCCAGCCGATGAGCCAGCCGCTCGGTCGCACTACCCATCAATTCGACCAGAGGCACAATCGCCAGCAACGACGTGGCGAACACCAGCAGGGGCTTTGCCTCAAAAAATCGCAGCGTGAGGGCGACAGGAACCACCAACAGCAGCCAACGCATCATCATGGTGCTGCAGCATACAAAACATGAACGAACCTGCGGGCATTTAGATTTGAGAGGTGGCGGGGCAGGCTGAATAGTCCCTGCCATCATCTGGCTACGGTGGGCTGGCAGACGGCGGAAACGGCCTGCCGACGCAGGATGCGGCAACCGGCAAGCCCAAAACCGCTCAGTGTTTTTTATTGTCGCCCCCGGGAGCTGTTACTCGACCGCATTGGCGGGCCTTTGGCACGATGGTGATCGGAGCGACTGCCGGTCTGATCGCAGTCGCCTTCCATGCAGTGATGAATCTGGCTGAGGAGACCAGGGCAGAGCTGGCGGTGCTGGCCACTGACCAGGGGCTACTCGCCCAGGCCGGCGTGGTCATCATCTGTGGCCTGCTGGCGGCTGCTGCAGTGTTTCTGGTGCATCGCTATGCCCCTGAAGCCGAAGGCAGCGGAATCGCGGCGGTGCTTGAAGCGCACCGAGCCGTTAGCGGCCGCAGGGCCTTCCGGATTCTCTGGGTCAAGTTCCTGGCTGGCTTCTGCGGCCTTTCCTCAGGCATGCCGCTGGGCCGTGAAGGGCCGAGCGTGCAGATTGGAGCTATGTCGGCCCTGATTCTCCGGCAGTACGGACCAAAACTCGTCTACTACCGCCGCCGGGCAGTTGAACTTGGTGCCGCCGCCGGACTGGCCGCCGCCTTCAACGCCCCACTTGCCGGGGTCGTGTTCTCTTTCGAACTTCTCAGGCAGCCGTTTCATGCCCACAACTGCTTCGAGACGATTCTTGCCTGCGCCATTGCCGACTGGGTCTGCCGGCTATTTCACGGGCCGGTTCTCGAGTTGCCCATGATCCTCGACGGATTTCGGGCATGGCACGAGCTACCAATTTTCGCCCTGGTCGGCCTCTGGGCGGGCAGCATCGCGCTGGTGTTTCAGTGGTTTTTGCTTGCCGTAGCAAAGCAGTTCCAGGCATTTGCCGACCGCCCTACGGCCAT
>RFVE01000070.1 GCA_009922585.1 Planctomycetia bacterium | reverse complement strand
CTCCCGCTGAATCTCATCCACCTGCATCACCCGCTCAATGATGCCCTTGTCATGCGGCGGCAGTACTTGCACGCCACCGGCCCAATAGACCTTCACGGCATTGTCACTCGGCGGATTGTGGCTGGCCGTCACCATGATGCCGCAGGTGCTCTGCGTGTGTCGAACGGCGAAAGAAAGCTCGGGCGTACTGCGAACCCCCCGCAGAAAGAAGACCTTGAAGCCGGCCGCCAGCAGCACCTCGGTGCAGAGCCGGGCAAAGTGCTCCGAGCGGTGGCGGGTGTCGTAGGCGATCGTACAGCTGGGGGACTCGCCCGCTGGCAGGACGCTTCGAACATAGTCGGCCAACCCCTGGGCGCTTTCCCCAATCGTGCGGTCATTGATGGCATTTGAGCCAACGGGATACATCGTGCCGCGGCGGCCGCCGGTGCCGAAGGGAATTACCGTCCAATAGGCGTCGTCAAGCTCTTTCCAGACACCCGGATCGGCTGCCGCCCGATCGATCAGGCCAGCCAGCTCGGCGGCAAACTCGGCATAGCGTGGTTCGGTCAGCCAGGCTCGCATCGTTGTGGCGGAATGGTCGGTGATCGCCCCGTCATGAAGGGCAGACTCGAGCAGTTCCAGCTGGTGGCTGACAGAAGCGTCGGGCATGATGAACCTCGGTTGGGGAAGTCTTCGGCTGGGCGGTTTCGCTGCAGCAGTTTTATACTCGCGTCGTCCGGAACGTGCAGCGAGGCCAGCCATGACGACGACCACCACCACATCCGCAAGCCCTTCAGCTGAACCACTCATCGTCAGTGTGTCGGGGCTTCGTGGCGTAGTCGGCGAAAGCCTGTCATCCGAAGTGGCCGCCGCCTACGCCCTCGCCTTCGCCGAGACGCTGCCAGCCGGGCCGATCGTGCTCGGCCGCGACGGCCGGGCCTCAGGGCCGCAGCTGAGTGCGGCCATCGTCACCGCGCTCACGGCCTCCGGCCGCGATGTGCTTGACTGTGACGTGGCAGCCACACCGACCATCGGCATTGTCGTGGGCGAGCAGCGGGCCGCTGGCGGTATTCAGATTTCAGCCAGCCACAACCCCGCCCGCTACAACGGCCTGAAACTCTTCGGCGGTGACGGCCGGGTGCTGCCGGCAGCGGCAGGAGAGGCGGTCAAGCGGCGGTTTGAGGCACTTCGGCGAACGCCACCAGCTCCGCTGGCCACCGGGCCGGCAGGGACCGTCAGGCCGGTTGATGGCGTCGCCCCCCACCTCGCCCGGGTGTTGGCCATTGTCGATGCCGACGCCATCAGGCAGGTGCGGCCACGCGTCTGGCTTGATGCCGGTCACGGTGCCGGCAGCCACCTGGCCCGGCCGCTGCTGGAAGCCCTCGGCTGTGACTACACAATCGTCGGCGAGCCAGCCGACGGAGCGTTTGAACATGAACCAGAACCGACCGCCGAAAACCTGGCCGACTGGCTGCCTCGAATTGCCGCGGCCAAAGCGGACATTGGGTTTTTCCAAGATCCCGATGCCGACCGGCTGGCAATCGCCACGGGGGCCGGCCGCTATCTGGGCGAAGAACTGACCCTCGGACTGGCGGCCGACGCGGTGCTGGCCAAGACACCCGGCCCGATCGTCACCAATTGCTCGACCAGCGGTCTCACCAGTCGGCTAGCCGAGCGGTATGGCGTGCCCTGCACCTTCTCAGCCGTGGGAGAAGCCAACGTTGTCGATGAGATGCTTGCCCGCAACGCGGTGCTTGGCGGTGAGGGGAATGGTGGCGTTATCGACCCACGGGTCGGCCTGGTCCGCGACTCGTTCGTGGCCATGGCCCTCGTGCTTGAGCGGATGGCCACCAGCGGCAGGCTGACACCGGTGGATGACCTGGTGGCCGACTTTCCCGTGCTGACCATCGTCAAGGCCAAGCTGAATCTGCCCACCGACTGGCGTCGGGAGGACTCCGGTGCAGCATTCGAGCGGGTGGCCGAGGCCTTTCCCGGGGCTGCGGCAAGCAGGCTCGACGGCGTACGGATCGACTGGCCGGGTGGCTGGCTGCTGGTGCGGGCCAGCAATACCGAACCCATCGTGCGGATCGTTGCCGAAGCGGCCACCACAGCCGATGCAGAGGCGGCCATCGACCGCGCCCGGGTGGCAGTGCTGGGCTGAGCCCGGCCAGCCTGCATTGCTCACCGTGACGGTACGTCGATGCCCATTGCTGCCATCAGCAGCTTCATGTCCTCCCAGACATCCCGCTTGGCCGCTGGGTTCCGCAGCAGATACGAAGGGTGATAGGTGCAAATGACCCGGCTGCCGCGATAGTCAAACCACTGCTTCCGCAACGAGGCCATCGAGGCCTTTGTGTCCAGCAACGCCTGGGCCGCCGTGGCGCCAAGGCAACAGATGAACTCAGGCTTGAGCACCTCAAACTGCCGCTCGAAGAAGGGCCGGCAGTTGGCCACCTCGTCAGGCTCGGGCCGGCGGTTACCGGGGGGACGGCACTTGAGCACATTGAGAATGTAAACCTCGTCCCGTGACAGCGTGCAGGCCTCGATGATCTTTGTCAGGAGCTGACCGGCCCGGCCGACAAAGGGCACGCCAGCCGCATCCTCGTCGGCCCCCGGTGCTTCACCGAAGAAACAGAGCCGCGGCTGCAGCGGCCCGACGCCGAAGACCGTCTGGGTGCGACCGGCGGCCAACTCAGGACACCGCTGGCAGGACGCCACCTCTTGCTGAATGATCGCCAACGCCTCGCCGCGATCGTCCGCAGCAAGAGCCGAGGCGGCCACGGTCGGCCCCGATGACGTTGGTGTCGGCACCGCTGCCGTTTCCTGTGGCCGGCGCAGCCGCCGCTTCGGCAGGCTGGTCACGCCTGCCATGGCAAGGCTTTCAAGCCGCTGCCGTAATGCCCGACTCGACATACTGGCGGCCTCAAAAAACGAGTGACTGGCTGCTGACTACAGAGCCCGGCGGAACCGCTTGGGTCCGCGTTTCTTGCCCAGAGGCGGTCCGGTGGGCTTCGGCGGCGGGGCCGGGGCAACGGCTGCCTCACCATTGGCAATGGCAGCCAATTCGGCTGGCGTTGCGGTCGGCTTCGGATCAGTCGCCACAAATCCCTCAATCTCCGCCCGCTCCAGCAGCTTGTCGATCCGCATCTCAATACGGGTCAGCTGCGGACCTTCCTCGGGTGAGACGAAGGTATAGGCTACCCCCTCGCGGCCCATCCGTCCGGTTCGGCCGACGCGGTGCACATAGTCATCGCAGAACTCGGGAATGTCGTAGTTGATGATGTGCGAGACACCTGAGACATCGATGCCTCGGCCCACCACATCGGTCGCCACCAGCACCTGCACGTTGCCGTCGCGGAACTCTCGCATCACCCGGTCGCGGACATTCTGGGCCAGGTCGCCGTGGATGCAGGCCACGCTGCCCGAATCCCGCTTCCGCCGCCGGTCGAGCCGTTCGTAGATTTTGTCGGTCCCGCGCTTGGTTCGGCAGAAGACGATCGCCTGTCGCGGATCCTCCCGCTCCAGCAGCTTCTCGAGCAGAGAAAACTTCCGGGTCGGTTCCACCGTGAAATAAAACTGCTCGATCGTCTCGACCGAAATCTCATTGGTCGAAAAGTCGAGAATCTCAGGATCCCGCATATAGCGGGTGGCCAGCTTGGCAACCGGTGGGGGCACAGTGGCCGACAGCAGCAGGGTCTGGCGACTTTGCGGACACCGCCGCAAAATCTTTTCGATGTCAGGCCGAAAGCCGATGTCGAGCATCCGGTCGGCCTCATCGAGGGTAACGATTTCGAGTGTTCCAAGGGTGAGCGTGCCGCGGCTCATGTGGTCGAGTACTCGACCGGGGGTGCCGACAATCACCTCGGGGTGCTTGGCCAACTTGTCGATCTGGCCCTTGATCGGCTTGCCGCCATAGACGGCAACGCACCGGAGGGGTGAACCGGATGCCAGCTTTTCAAACTCATCGCGAACCTGCACCGCCAGTTCCCGAGTGGGCACCAGCACGAGAGCCCGCACTCCACGATCACGGCCGGGACCAGCTGACAGCAGTTCCAGAATCGGCAACACAAAAGACGCGGTCTTTCCAGTGCCGGTACGAGCCTGGCCGAGTACATCGACGCCAGCGATCGCCCGGGGGATCAGCCCGGCCTGCACCGGCGTTGGCTGGCTGTAGCCGGCCTGCCGCACAGCCTCGAGCGTGGTCTCAGAGAGGCCAAGGCCGTTAAAGCCGTTGCCATCGCCAACCGGGGTAACAGCTGGAGGGGGCGGGGAACGCCGCCGGCTTTCTGTGTCAGATTCTGCGTTGCTCCCGCGGTCGTCCCTGCCCGGGGATTGCTCGCCGCCAGACCGGGCGGGACGGCGCCGACGGCGTCGCCGCCGTGGCTGTTCTTCAGAAGTCACTCAATACCTTCCATCATTTCATTCGCCGCTCTCAGGCCTGCACGGTGACTATCCGGGCAGGGGGCGATCAGCCATTGCTGCTGCGAGCGGTTTCGTCGTGGCTCCGCCGACGGGACTGCTCGGCAGGTCGCCGTGAGAGCGGCTGGGCCTGCAAACGTCATTCCATTTGCTGAAACGATACCACGCCGCTGAGAAAGCGGCAAATCGAGGCCATCGAGTGGTTACCCCGCCGGCTCGGGGCTGCCTGTGCCCCTCGCTGGACGTTCACGGCGGCCATCCGGGGTCGCCGTTCACTGCCCGTCCGCAGCGCTTCGCCCTCCGGGCTGCGCTTGCTGCCGGAGCTCGCTCGTGGGCACAGACAGCCCCGAGCCTCGTTCAACGTGTGATGTGGGGAAGCCGGGACCGGGAGCTACCGGACAGAGCGACCGGGTGACGCAGCGTCGATTGGGAACCCGTCCGGCCGGCTTCCAGTGGCTGACGCGGCGGCAACTCGCCCAGTTCGTCCGCCGCACTCCGCCAACTAGCGATCAAAAAACTTCTTGATGGCCCACACGGTGGCAGCGCGGCCGGCGCGGGCGATGGACCGGGTCAGCGGAATTCGCTTCGGACAGACGGCGACGCAGTTCTGGGCGTTGCCACACATCTGGATGCCGCCTTGGCCGGTCAAGGCTTCCATCCGCTCATCGGCATTCATTTTGCCGGTGGGGTGGCCGTTGAACAGCATCGCTTGGCTGATGGCATGCGGACCGAGGAACTGCTTGTCATAGGCCTCCTGCTTGCGAGTTTCAAAGGCCTCTTCGGTTTCACCTTCCCGCCGTCCCAACTCAATCTTGTTGAACTGCGGGCAGGCCTCCATGCAGCATCCGCAGCTGATGCAGGTGGCCAATGGATAGGCATCTTCCTGCTCTTCCGGCGAAATCCGCGGACCTGGTCCATGGTCGTACGAGTCATCGACAGACACCCAGGCCTTCACCCGCTCGAGCGATCGGAACAGCCGGCTGCGATCGACACAAAGATCACGAACGACCGGAAACTTGGTCATTGGCCGCAGTTCAATCTCACCGGGAGATTCTTCAAACAGGTTATCGACCAGCGACGAGCAGGCCATCCGCACCCGGCCATTGATCAGCATGGTGCAAGACCCGCAGACTTCCTCAAGGCAGCTGCAATCCCAGGCGACAGGGGCCACGTGGCGGCCATCGTGCGATTTGGAAAGGGCGGCAATTCGCTGCAGGACGCTGATGACGTTCATGTTCGGTTCATAGGGGAGGGTGAACCGCTCCCAGTAGCTCTCCTCACCGGGCGCGTCTTGTCGTAGCACCCGCACCCGAATCTCCCGGGGTTGGCTCGCCGCAGCCTGTTGGCCAGCAACCAGTTCACCGTTGTCAACTGCCCGAATCATTGATGCTTCTCCTTCACCGAACGCGTGATAATCGTTTACAGAGCATCCGCCCCAGCTTGTGTTTACGAACCAGCTCCGACCGCCGCCGGCTCAGCCGCTTCCGCCTGCCGCTCTTTCCAGACCTCTTCAATCACCTCGCCACCGACCAGCCCGTAGAGCCGCGGCCGGGGAGGAATCAGCGTCGTGTCAACATCCTCATAGGTGATCACAGGATGGCCATCTGCGCCGTGGGTTCCAATCGTCGACTTCAGCCACTTGCGGGTGTTGGCTTCAAACCGATCACACCACTGTTCTGCCTCCGCCCGCTGCTCGACCGGGTCGGTGGCCGCGATGCCAGGCATGGCAAACTCAGGCTTGTAGTGCGCCCCGCGGCACTCATCCCGCAGCAACGCCCCCTTCAGAATCAGCTTGGCAATCGGGAACATGTCACCAAGCGACTTGGTGAAGACGACGTTCTGGTTGGTCCAGTTGCCGGTGTCCGAGAGGCTGCAGTGCCGCCAGAGATCTTCCAGCCGGCAGACCTCATCATAAGCCTGTGAAAGTTGGTCGTTCCGCCGTACCACAGTGGCCGCTCGGGTCATGACGTCACCAAGTTTGCCGTGGATGTCGTACGGGTTCGACTCACCCGGGGGTCGTGACAGGATCGCCTGATGGCGATCCTCCTGCCGCTTGACGGCCGCGTTGAAAAGCCGGCCATGCTCCTTCCCGCCGCGGCCAGCCCCCGCGATCACGCCCGATGCACAAAACAGTCCGCTAAAGATGCACGACAGCAACGAGTTGGCTCCCAGCCGATTCGCCCCGTGATACTGGTAGTCGCACTCCCCAATGGCGTAGAGGCCGGGAATGTTGGTCTGCTGATTGCGGGGCGAGCCCTCTGCCAGACCACCGCTGGCGCTCTTCTCATAGTCCACCCAGAGGCCGCCCATCGAATAGTGGACCGCCGGGAAGATCTTCATCGGGGTGTCGCGGGGATCGACACCCTGGAACTTCTCGTAGATCTCGAGGATGCCCCCAAGCTTGCGGTCGAGCGTCTCGCGGGGAATGTGCGTCAGGTCGAGATAGACGCACAGCCGATCCTGCTCAACCGACAGGCCATCGGTGGTGCAGATGTCGAAGATTTCTCGCGTGGCGATATCGCGGGGCACCAGGTTGCCGTATTGCGGGTACCGCTCCTCCAAAAAGTAATACCGTTCCGAAGTCGGGATGTCCTTTGGATCCCGCGGATCCTGCGGCGTCCGCGGCACCCAGACGCGGCCCCCTTCGCCACGGGCGCTCTCGCTCATCAGCCGCAGTTTGTCGGCACCAGGCACGGCGGTGGGATGCACCTGGATGAACTCAGCGTTGGCATACTTCACACCCGCCTGATAGGCCCGGCTGACCGCACTGCCGGTGCAGATCATCGACATGGTCGAGCGGCCGTAAAGCAGCCCGCAACCACCCGACGCCAGAATGACAGCGTCGGCGGGGAAGGCCCGAAACTTCATCGTCACCATGTCCTGGCAGACGGCCCCGATGCAGCGACCGTCGTCATCGAGCACCGGCTCGAGAAAGTCCCAGAACTCCCACTTCTTGACCCGGCCCTCGACCTCCCAACGGCGAACCTGCTCATCGAGCGAGTAGAGCAGTTGCTGACCGGTTGTCGCCCCAGCAAAGGCGGTCCGCTTGTAAAGCGTGCCACCGAAACGGCGTTGGTCGCGAAAGCCCTCGGGGGTGCGGTTGAAGGGCACGCCCAGCCGGTCCATCAAGTCGATGATCCGCGGGGCCCAGTCGGCCATTTCTTTGACCGGCGGCTGATGCTGCAGGAAGTCGCCGCCATAAACCGTGTCGTCGAAATGCTTCCACTCGTTGTCGCCCTGCTGCCGGGTTGAGGCATTGACGCTGTTGATGCCGCCCTGGGCGCAGACGCTGTGCGACCGCTTCACCGGCACCAGGCTTACCAGATCGACTCCCACCCCCAGTTCAGCCAGCCGCATCGTGGCCGAAAGGCCGGCTAGGCCTCCACCGATCACGAGCACTCGTGGTTGCGCCATCGTTCAGTCCCTCTCTTGGGTTTGGGTCACCGTACTCCGTGAATCAGTCAAGGGCCGGAAGGCTTACGGGTTGCACCGCTCCGGCGGCATGGCTATCGGCCGTCTCACCCTCCAATAACTGCCGGGCCCGATCCATGCGAGTCTCAATCTCGCGGGCCTCTTCAACGTCGATGGCTCGCATGCCGCCAAGGGCACCAAGACCAGCTGCTGCCAGCCCCACACCAACAACAACACTCAACCAATTGGCCCGCTGCATGGCTGCTGGGCTGGTCCAGAGCCCCCAGGTGACACCCAGGCTCCAGAGACCGTTGGCAAAGTGAAAGACGGTTGAGAGGATCCCAATCGCGTAGAGCAAAGCCACCAGCATTGGCTTCAGGGCCACTGCTGCTGAACTGGAGGCGTGGTGGGGATCAAACTGCCCGCCCCCTAGCGGGGCACCCAGCCAGTGTAGCTGCGTAATGTGCCAAAGAATGAAGGCGAAGGCGATCATGCCGGTGGCCCGCTGCAAGGTGTAGCGGATGTTACCCATGTACGCATAGGAGCCAACATTCGGCATCCCGTTGGCAATGATCACGAACCCCATCACCGCGTGGAAGATCATCGGCAGAAAGATAAACGCCCATTCCACCACCGGCAGGAGTGGGCCGAGTGAGTGAATGAGATTGACGCGAGACTGAAATGAGGCGGCCCCGCCGAGTACCGAGGCATTGGTCAGCAGGTGGACCACCAAGAAGGCGCCGACAGGAACGAGACCTGCCAGCGAAAACAGCCGGTACAGCAAAAACTGGTTGCGACTCAGAAACGAATCATCCGACGGGGTGGAAGCAGCCACGACTCTCCTCAGCAGGTGTTCGGCAACAGTCCGGAGACCCGTCGGCAACCCTTCGCCAACCAGCCGGCCGCGGTTTGGTCATCCAGTCGGTGACGCCCCGAATGAGGGGCTGGCACCGCTGCCAGCTGGTGTCGCCGGGCCGAACGGCACCCGGTCACCAGGTCGCGCGAAAACACTCCGCACGTACCCTTAGGAGTATAGGTTGTGGACCGTGCAGGGCAACGGGCCACCAGCGTGTTTGGCGAGAGCCTCAATCGCGTTTTATACTTCTCAATATCTCGGCCGACCCGACGCACGCGGAGAGCAACGAGGGTGGCAAAGCCCAAAATCATCGTGGCAGGAATGCCCACCGGCGACGCGGCTGCGGCGGCCCCCGCCAGCATGGCGGGGCTGTTCGACCCGCTCATCTGCGACGTGGTGCGGGCAGATACCCCAGCTGAGATGGTCGCCCTCTTGTCGGGCAGTCCGATCGCTGCCCTGGTGTTGGCCGGCCCGCTGGCCACCGCCCCCGAGGCAGTGCTGGCCCTTATTTCGGGGCCGACGGTACTCGATCACTTTCCCGACGGGGTGGCCCTGCTCGATGCAGCCGGAGGAGTGCTCTGGGCCAACGACGTCCTGACCGGCTGGTTTGCCGGCCGCGGTGGGCCGGCAGCCAACTTCCTGACCGCGCTTGGCAGCCCCACGTGGGTTGACCATGCCAGCGACCAGCCGCTGCCCGCCAGTTGGCTGCGGGATGAGGCCTCGGCTGAGGCGGGCGGCGTCACCCTGCGAATGACCAACGACCATTTCCTGCACGTACGGGCATCGCCCGTCTTCACGCTTCCACCGCCCGCCCTGCGGTCGTTGGCTGCAGACTGTCCAGCAGGGACACAGGCAGCTGTCGTCGTGGTGCGGGATGTCACCCGAACAATCCTTGAGCAGCAGAAGCGGGCGGCGATTCATCAGGCCGGACAGACGCTCGCCGACCTGTCTCCCTCCGAATTGGCCGACATGACGGTGGAGGAGCGGATTGAGCTGCTCAAGAGCAACATCATCCACTACGCCAAAGACTTGCTGCAGTTCGACGTACTGGAGATCCGGCTGCTCGACCGGCAGACCAGCCGTCTGGAGCCGCTGCTGGCCGAGGGCATGCAACCAGAGGCTGAGTCGCGGGTGCTCTATGCCCGTGAGGAAAACAATGGTGTCACCGGCTTCGTGGCCGCCACCGGCCGTAGCTATCTCTGCAACAACACGGTACAGGATCCACGGTTCCTCGAGGGCTGCAAAGGAGCCAAAAGCTCAATCACAGTGCCGCTGCTGATGCACTCGGAGGTAATCGGTACGTTCAATGTCGAAAGCCCCGCCCCGGGAAGCTTCACCGAAACAGACCTGCAATTCCTCCAAATTTTTTCTCAGGACGTGGCCGCCGCGCTCAACACCCTCGAGTTACTGGTGGCCGAGAAGGCGACCACGGCCGCCGAGAGTATTGAGGCCATCCACGGGGCCGTCGCCCTGCCGGTTGACCAGATTCTCAATGATGCCGTCAACGTGATGGAACGGTACATCGGCCATGACCCGGACGTCGTCGAAAGGCTGCGCCGGATTCTCCGCAACGCCCGGGACATCAAGCAGGTGATCCAGCGGGTGGGTGAGAAGATGACGCCCAGCTATGCGCAACTGCAGGGGCGGGCCACCGGACAGCGAGCGAACCTGCGAGGCCGAACCATCCTCGTCGCCGATGCCGACGACGAGGTCCGGGCTGCGGCTCACAATCTATTGGAGCGGCAGGGCTGCGTCGTTGAGACCGCCCGCGATGGCACCGAGGCAGTATCGATGGTGAAGGCGGCAGGAGACGGCGGGTATGACGCCATCATTGCTGACATTCGACTGCCTGACATGAGTGGCTATGACCTGCTGACTCGGCTGCAGGCGGTGCTCGACCCCGTGCCGCTGATTTTGATGACCGGCTTTGGCTATGACCCCGGCCACTCGATCGTGAAGGCCCGCCAGGCAGGGGTCGATCTGGTGCTGTTCAAGCCCTTCCGTCTTGACCAGCTACTTGAGACGGTGCAGCGCTGCGTCAGTCGTCGCCCTGCGGCCTGCTGATCGCATCCGACGACGCCGCCAGCCAGCCGTCGGTGAATACAAGCAGCCGGGACCGGGACCGACCGGAAAGGCACCACCACTGACGCGGTGTCAGCTTGCAATGCAGGTCCGCCGGCTTCCCAGTGGGGCGACGCCTCGTCGAGCGGTAACACGTCCGGCCAGCCTCCACGTCGACCGAGCAGCCAACTCCGGCAAGCCCGGCAAACCAGGCAATACTGTGGACGGGCTTGCTTTTTCCTTGGGGTTGACTCCGGTTGTGCGCCGTGGCTATTCCTCCCACCCCGATATCGGTTTTACGGAGTTCCCCCAGGAAATCACTGATGGCCCGGCCCCACGGTTTTGCACATCAGAAGGCTTTCTTCGCAGCATTACTGGTGCTGTTTGGAAACGCTCTCGCTGGCCTGCCCGGCATCGCTGCCGATTTGGCTTCGCCACCGCAGCCTGCTGAAACAACTTCTGAGGAATTGCCTCCTGATGTCGTCGCGGCGAAGCTTTCTGCCGAGGTTGCAGCCCGCCAGCTCGAAGCGAAGCGGCTGGCCGACAAAGACCCGTTGGCCGCGCTTGAGTTGCTCGATCAGGCGACTGACGCGGTCGCCGCCGAAACCAGTCTGCCAGAGTCAACTCGCTCGCTCATCAGCCGCCGCCTTGAACGTACCCGGAATGACATTGAGCAGGCGAGCGGGAAGCGTCGAGCGGAAATGGAACTTGATCGCCGCAACGCGGCGGTCAAGGCTGAGATCGATCGCGAGCGGGGGGCAAAGGTTGAAGTCGACCAACGATTGGCCCGGCTGGTCGAGGAATACAACACACTGATTGATGAGCAGCGGTTCGCCGAAGCTGAGGTCATCGCGAAAAAAGCGGCCCAGCTGTCACCCGACAGCGTTGTCGCCCGCCAGCTGCTCAGCCAGAGCCGCGTGATCCGCCGGCTCGACACGCAGAAGATGATTGCCACCAGCAAGGGCGATGCCCTGCTGGATGTCGTTGAAGACGCTGAAGCGTCGAGTGTGCCGTTTGTAGGGCCGATTGAGTTCCCGGAAACCCGTGATTGGGAAGACCTTACCAAGAGTCGGGCCCGGCTGGCGGCTGAGGGGCGATCGCGGATGACCCCGGCAGAGCTCGAAATCAAGCAGAAGCTTTCCACACAGGTGCAGGCAGCCTATCGGGAACGACCGCTTGCCGAGGTGCTGGACGAACTTTCCAAACAGGCCGGGGTTCCGCTGCATGTCGACCTGGTTGGCCTCGACAGCGAGGCCGTTGGCACCGACACGCCAGTGACGATCTCGCTCGATCAGACAATTTCACTGAAGAGCGCACTGAAACTGCTGCTGGAGCCACTGCATCTCGACTATGTGATTCGCGACGAAGTGCTGAAGATCACCAGCCCACGGCTGGTCCAGGGCGAGGTCTACAGCGTCTCCTATCCGGTAGCCGATCTAGTCATTCCAATTCCAAACTTCTCAGCCGACGGGCTGGGCATTACCGGTGCCTTGAAGGAAGGCTATTCCCGGATGTCCGCCACTAACATGAAAGTGGAGGTCGGTCCGCCACCGGCGGGAATTACCAACGGCATGGGCCTGCCGCCGGCAGCGGGGGGCGGCAGTCCAAACCCGAACGTGCTGGCCCAGCTTCAGGGTGGTTCAGTGGGTGGGGGTGGCACCTCGGCAGCGCCCTCATTCGGCAAGACGGGTGGCGGCCAGGCTGACTTCCAGTCACTGATTGATCTGATTCAGCAGACCGTGGCCCCGACAAGTTGGAACACGGTTGGTGGCCAGGGAGCGGTCATGCCCTTTCAGACCAACCTCAGCCTGGTGATCAGCCAGACCCAGGAGGTGCATGAAGAAATCGCTGATCTGCTCGATCAGCTGCGGCGGCTGCAGGACCTGCAGGTCACGATCGAGGTGCGATTTATCACGCTTGATGACACCTTCGCCGAACGCATCGGCGTCGACTTTGACTTCAACATCCAGACCGGGGTTGGCCAGCCGCTGAACATGACGGCCATCCCAACATCAAGCAACGGGTCGCTCAATCCGTTCAGTCGCGGGCTGAC
>RFVE01000069.1 GCA_009922585.1 Planctomycetia bacterium | reverse complement strand
TCGGCGTTTCGCCCACCACCGTTTTCTCGTGATGCGATTGTACCGTTCGTAATGACCGGGAGACCCAGGGACGCTTGGGAAGTCGTGGGGGTGCTGGCAGCCTGGCGGGTGTCAGGCGGTCATTCTAATCGTGGCAGATTCGCCAGGTATCGGAGCAGCGGCTGCTCAAGTTCTGTCGGTTCGCAGCCAAACGCGGCCTGGAAGTCTGCCCGTCTCCGCTCGGGCGAGTCGTCCTCCAGCGGTGGTTTTTCGGCGAGGATTAGCAAATAGTCCGCGAATTCACCGCGGCGCTGTTTCAGCAGATAAGAGGCCATCGCCCAGGCGTGAGCGTAGGCCACGAGCGCCTCGTCGGGGTCACGGAAAGGGGCGTCGCTGGCGATGATTCGACCGATCAGGCCGGGCGTGAACTGTCGCCGGATCAGGTCCAGCCGGGGACGGTTCACGCCACCGATCGTTCGCCAGCCCCGCATGGCGGCGAGTTCCGGGGTCTCAAAATAGGTGGCGATCCCCTCGCTGACCCAGACTGGTACCGGGGCAAGCCGCTGGTGGATGCCGGTGTTGAACGCCAACTGGTGAGTCGCCTCGTGAACCAGCGTTGCCACGAGGCCGGCCGCCCGTGGGCTTTTCAGCAGCGTCAGTCCCGCCCGGCCAGCAGACGCCGGAAGGTCCTCCTGAAGTGCGTCGATGCCGGTAAGGTCAAAGGTGGTAATTCGATTGGACAGTTGGTTGTAGTAGCCGACGATGCTGTGGCTGCTGGCACCGAGATCCCGGGTGGCTGCTGCTTCGTAGGCCTGGCGGTCTGAGAAGATCACCACGATGAGCGGCTGTTGGGATGGCTTCAGCGGTAGCCCGAGGCGGGAAAAGTAGGCGTGAAAGCCTTGGTGAAGCTGTTCCAGCAGGGCTGCAGCCCACCGCGCATAGCCCAGTGAAGTGTCGTAACAAATGGCGTAATGCCTGGTGGTCAGCAGGCTGAAGCCAGCGGGCAAATCAGCCAGCGTCTGACGACCGACTTCACGGGCTGAAAGCGGTTCAGCCGGTGGCGGTGTCGTCCTGCTGATGATCTCGTTGCCGGTGAGAAGCTTGAGCTGTTGCGTCGCTGTTTCAACCAGCAGACTGCCGTCCTGAGCTTCCCGCCGCAGTTGACCCACCACCGTCTGCCGGCTGCCATCTGCTGCGGCAGTCACTACCTCGATATCTGTGGGCTCGGTCGCCACTGCTATCAGCTGACAAGCAACCCAGCAGCAGGTTGAACACATCAGGGCTCGCGATAGTCGGAACATGATCGCTGACATATCCAGATTTTCGACGGATTCTGGGCTTTCGGCCATCGCAATTGAACGGTTCCCCGAATCACTGCTCGGGAAGATTGGGTTGAATGGTGGTTTTGCGGGTTTAGGGGCTCGGAAAGAAGCAGGTTTGCTCTTGGATGCCGGCGGCGGGTGGCGGTACGTTCCCACCCACCAATATCTGAGCGACCCCTCGGTTCTGAAAGCCTTTTCGTTATGTCCACGATGATGACAACGACCGCATGCGGTCGGCCTCGGCAGTCCCAGCTGGGGCGTTGGTTGCGTTTCACCCTTTTCATCGCCCTGTGTGCCAGCGGATGTGCCGGTCCCCTGCCGTGGAAGGATGCGAAACAGATTGCGTTGGAAAAAGAACGCTACGGCTTGACGGCCGACCAGCGAATCAAGGAGCTGCGGCAGCAGGCACAGGATGCACGGGATGCAGCTCCTGCCGTTAAGGCGGCCTTCACCAGAGAACTTGTGAGCACGATGCTCGCCGAGCATGACCCCCGCGTGCGGGCGAAAATGATCAGTATCGCAGCAAACTTTGACGACGATGCTGCCCGGGCAATCTGTGTCGGAGGGCTGGATGACCCCGATGCAACTGTGCGAATGGCTGCCTGTGATGCCTGGGTCGACATTGGCGGCTCCGAGGCGGTTCGGCACCTCGCCAACCGGTATCGAAGCGATGATGACGTCGACGTTCGACTGTATGCGTTGAGAGCCATCGGGAACCTGGGCGATCAGGAGGCCGTACCGGTGCTGGCCGAAGCACTTGAGGGGGCGACAACAAGCCGCTTGGCCTGCGCTCCGGCGAATACGCCTGCGCTCCGGCTGAAGCTCGCTTCCTGCGAGCAGCTTCACGCAAAAATCGCCATCCCTGGCCGCTGCCTGCGCATGCGGGCGACACCCAGGCCCGCTCGACCTTCGGTCGGGAAGTTCGAGGAGTTTGCAGGGATTTCCACGATTCCGATTACGCAGCCTGGTGGAGTTCTCGTGCGGGGAGGCATGCCATGGTGATTCTCCGCGTGCCCGGCCGATAACCGAAAGGTGCCCGAACGCAGCAGCGCGACGGCCGGACAAGTTGTACGGAGCATATTCGATCGCCCCACTCTCAGACCCAAGGGGGGTGATGGCCACTTGTCCGGCCCCAGCGGTGACCCATGCATCCAAAAATTGGACGCGGGCACAGCTTGGAGTTGGCCGGTAGGGCTGGCACCGCACCGAGACCCCCCGACTAGAGCTGAATAACGTGCCTCGTCCTTCACCCGACCTCGACTGTTCCGCCGGTGTCCCTCACTCCAACGCCTCGAGCAACAAAGCCGGTCCGATCCGTCGGTGGGGACTGCGGCTATTGTTTTCAGTTGGGCTGATGATTGCCGGGACGCTGATACTGCGACCACACGGGGGTGAACTTGCGGCAGCCCCTCCGCGGCACGGACGATTTGTGGAACGGTTTTTCAGCAGCCGGCCCGAACCAAAGCCGCAACTGATTGCCGTCCCGGTTCCGATGCCAGCAGGTGAGGCTGAGCGAGAGGCTGCCGACCGTCTGCAGGCGAAGGTGGCTTCAGCCGGCGGCGGGCGGCAGCAGGCAACTGCCAGTCCAGCCGAGTCGATCAACCTGCCGGACTGGGCGACCCTGGTGAGATTTGGCAAAGCGGCGGAGGCAGTCGGTTGGCATGTGATGAAGACCGCCGTCGATTCGTCATACAAGCCTTCGGCGGAGCCACTTTATGAACCGATCCTCGTCGCGGCAGGTGAGCAAAAGAATCAGTCCGAGTCGGGTGGACTCCGGGCCAAAGAGAAAGTGACTGAGGCGAAACAGGCATCACGAAAGAAGACCTCGGGAGCGAACCCCTTTGCCAGCAAAAAGCCGATTGGGCCGCCACCGCCGAAGTCGGCCCGTCTCGATCGGTTGCGGGTGCGGATCGCCCAGACCCTGGCAACCTACCAACGCCGGCCGCTGAACACATCACACCACAGCCCTTGGGAGATCATGCATGGGTTTGTCTCGTTCGGCATCCCCACCCAGATTCGCGCGGGTGGTCCTCGCGGTGAACTGGTCAACGCGATCGGCTGGATGAACTCCGGAGGTCGCTGCCGTGGGCAGGTCATGCTCACCGTTCGTGATGGCCGACCGCACGCCCTCTACGGGGTTGGTCTGCAGGGGCACTCCGGACAGTATCTGGCAATCCTGGCCCAGTGCCGGGTCTCAGCCAAGTCGCCACTGCTGCTCGGGGAACATGAGTTCACGGTGGCCGACCTCATCGAAGCGGAAAAGCTCAACTGCCGCGCGGGCACGGAGTTGACCTTTGCCCTGATTGGCCTGGCGCACTATCTGCCCACTGATGCCACCTGGCGGAGCCGGGACGGCGAAGCCTGGTCGCTGGAAAGGCTTATGCAAGAGGAACTAAAGCAGCCGATCCGGACCGCTCCCTGCGGCGGTACGCACCGTCTCTTTGGGCTTGCCTATGGCTGCCAGCGGCGGCTCAAAGCAACCGGTGAACTTGATGGTGTTTACGAGCGAGCTGACCGCTATGTCCGCGACTATCAGAACCTCACCCTGCGGCGGCTGCAGAACCGGGACGGGTCGTTCAGTACCGAGTGGTTCAAGTACCCAGCAGATTCAAGAAATGCTCTATGAGCATCGGATTATCACTGCGGCCGAATTTCTGGCCGTGTCACTTGCCCGAGAGGCAAACCGTGACTGGAAGAACGGTCCGCTCGGCCACGCCCTGCATGCCCTGTCGATTTATCAAGAGCGGGTCTGGGGCGTGGTGCTGCCAGGAAATGTCGTGGCATTCACCGGCCCGATGAAGGCAGCGACGGCCCTGGTAGCTGACAGGCCCGATGACACGAGCCGGCGGGCGGAGAAGCCCGATACCTCCCGAACCCGGCGATGAGCCGTCATTCTTGAACCGGCGGGCGACAGCCCGTACCTTTGCTGCCAAGGGTCGCACGGAGCGGCTTTTTCTTTGGTGTTTGCGGTCTGCTGTCAGCCATGAGTACGCATGCTCTCTCCCGGCAACTGCAGCAACTGCTTGAGGCGGCCGCCCGGCTGGTCGAGGTGACCGACTCGGCAGCCCTGCTCCTCATGGTCGAGCAGCGGCTCGACTGGGCCCGACTGCGGGATGTGCTCGGCACACTGACGGTATTGATCGCTGCAGAGAACGAGGCACACCTGGTCGGGGTTTCTGACCATGGCATGGAGCGAGTCCTGCTCGATGTTGCCGGGCTGCCGGTGCATGAGCGGCTGACACAGGCTTTGTTGGAGTGCGTGGCAGACGACAAGATCGCACCCGAGGCCCAGGTGGTCGCCGTCTACAGCGGCTTCGAGGCGGGAACGGTCGACTCAGTCAGCCTGCTGCGGCTGGAGGAACATCTCGGCCAACTGACCAGCCGCGACTTGCGGAGTCTCGAAACCAAGGTGCCGCTTGAGACCCTCAAGCTGGTCGTGGACATGGCCGTTGAGATCGGCCGTGAGGGCCGGGAAGGCAAGCCCGTCGGCACGCTGTTCGTCGTTGGTGATGCCCGCAAGGTGATTCAGTCGAGCCATTCGACTGGCTTCGACCCGGTGCGGGGCTACAACCGGTCAGAGCGTAAGTTGAGTGACCCCCGGGTGCGCGAGGGCCTGAAGGAAATCGCTCAGCTCGACGGTGCCTTTGTGGTGAGTGCCGACGGCACGATCGAGGCGGCAGCCCGGTACATCGATGCTTCGGCTGAGAGCGTATCGGTGGCGAAGGGGCTGGGGGCGAGGCATTGGGCGGCGGCGGCAATCACCCGGCGCACTCGTAGCGTGGCGGTTGCGGTCAGCGAAACCAGCGGCACCGTGCGGATTTTTCAAAACGGTGAGGTTGTCCTCCGCATCGAACCGTTCCGGCGGGCGATGAAGTGGAAGGACTTCGAGTACGAGCCGCCCAGCGTGGACTAGGAAGTCCCGCCGGGCACCACAGTCGACGAGCAAAGGGGGCAGTGCGCGAACTCTTGACGCAATTTTTGATGTTCCGCTGCGCGGAACCGAACCCCGAGAAGCCTGAGGCGCGAGCCGAGGGGATGCGGTTCTTACAATAAAACGCCGTATCCCTCAGCTTGCGCTTCCATGCCATCCTCATCACTACCTGCCTGCCCCGACCTCTCCAGCAAGTCAGTCTGGGTGATCGATCTGTTCTCCCGGATCTATCAACTCTTCCATGCGCTGCCCGAGATGACCAGCCCCGAGGGGCAGCCCGTCTCGGCCGTCTTCGGCTTCACCCGCGATCTGCTCGACATCCTGGAGAAAAAGCGGCCTGATTATCTGCTTGTCGCTTCTGATGCCGCCGGCCCGACCTTTCGTCACAATCAGTTTCCCGATTACAAGGGCACCCGGGCCGAAATGCCGGCCGACCTCGTGCCTCAGCTTCCACTTGTCCGGCAACTCCTCGAGTTGGTTGGCATCCCCTGCCTCGAACTACCCGGTTACGAGGCTGACGACATCCTGGCTACGATTGCCCAGCAGGCCACCGAGGCGGGAGGAGAGTGTGTGCTGGTCACCTCCGACAAGGATGCCCGGCAACTGCTCAGCCCCCAGGTACGGCTGTTCAACCTGCGAAACAACACCATGCTTGGTGAGGCTGAGTTGCAGGCCGACTGGGGCATCAGGCCCGATCAAGTGGTCGACTATCTCGCGTTGGTTGGTGATGCGGTTGACAATGTTCCCGGTGTCCCTGGGATCGGGCCAAAGATTGCCTCAGGCTTGCTGCAAGAGTACGGCACGCTGGATGGCATTCTCGACCACATCGATGCCATCAGCGGGGTGAAGCGACGGGAGAACCTGACGGCTTACGGTGATACGGCCCGGCAGGGGCGACAGCTGATTCGCCTCGAGACTGCGACGCCAATCGAAATTCCCTGGGAACGGGCCAGCCTGCCGCGGCCAGCCGCAGAACCGCTGGCCGAGTTTCTCAAGTCACTCGGCTTCAAAAGCCTTGTCTCAAAGGTTTCCGGCAGCGGTGCCGGCAAGGCGGTGGGAGCCGCGGCTGGGGCAGGGCAGGGGGGGCAGGGTCTGTTGCCGCTCGGAGATGAGGAGGCAGTTGCCGCCGAAGTGACCCGACTGACCTCAAAGCGAGCGGTTGCTGACGCCGTCCGTGAACTACGGGCCGCTGTCGCTGCCGGTGCTGCACTGGCCGTCTCCACGACCGAGTCGGCCGTACCGCGAAACAAACCAGGCCAGCCGCCGGCACCATGCGAGACGACCGGCCTGGCGGTTCTGGCGACACCGGATCACGATGCCGCAATTTGGTTTTCAGCCGATCAGCTGCGGCAGACACCGGCCCTGGCCGCGTTATTGGCCGACCCAGAGGTGCCAATGATAGGCCATGACCTCAAGCGGCAACTGCGGGGGCTTGCCCGACTTGGCCTGGAGGTCGATGGCCTCCACTTCGATACGCTGCTGGCCGGCCACCTGCTCGACGCCGGGCAGCGGAATCAGGGGCTGGCCGACTTGGTCAGTCGGGTGGGAGTGCCGCCGCCAGCGATCCTTCACGAAACTCCCGTCGACCCTGAGGAGGCTGCCGCCGTCTGCGTTGCCGTCGCGGCCGTCACGGCACCGCTCAACGAGCAGCTTGCCGAGGCAGGGCTGCTGCCGCTGTACCGGGATGTCGAACTGCCCCTCGTGAGCGTTCTGGCGGCGATGGAACGCCGCGGGGTGCGGGTCGATGCGGCGGTGCTGGCCGCACTCTCAGCCGACTATGCAAGCCGTCTTGCGACGCTTGAGCAGGAAGCCCATACGCTTGCCGGTCATGCCTTTTCCTTGGCCTCGCCCCTGCAGGTTCGGACGGTCCTGTTCGATGAACAGGGCTTGCCAGTGGTCAAGCGGACAAAGACCGGACCGAGCACCGATGCGGAGGTGCTCGAGGAGCTTGCCCCGCTGCACCCGCTGCCAGCCAAACTGCTTGAGCATCGGAAATACGCCAAACTGAAAAGTACGTATGTCGACGCCTTGCCACTGCTGGTCGATGCAGCCGATGGCCGAATTCATACCACCCTCAACCAGACTGTCACCGCCACCGGCAGACTCAGTTCGAGTGATCCGAACCTCCAGAACATTCCCGTGCGGACCCGCGAGGGGCAGCAGATCAGGGCAGCCTTTCTGCCGGGCGAGTCAGGCTGGCAGTTCCTGGCCGCCGACTATTCTCAAATTGAGTTGCGGATCCTTGCTCACCTATCGGGTGACCCCGCGATGATCGAGGCCTTCCAGCAGGCCGAGGATATTCATACCCGCACTGCCGCAGCGGTTTTCGAAGTTGATCCGGAGGCGGTCACCTCCGAGATGCGGCGGACGGCGAAAGCGGTGAACTTTGGCATCCTCTATGGCCAGTCAGCCTTTGGGTTGGCGAAGGCACTCGGTATCTCGCAGGCCGAGGCGGCTGCTTTCATTGCCGCCTATTTCGAGACATTCGCCGGCGCGGCCAACTTCATGGATGAGGTGCTTGACCGCTGCCGGGCGGAGCGAAGGGTGACTACTATGCTCGGTCGGCGGCGGGCCATCGAGGGGGTGCGCGATCGGGATGGCCGCCGCGGTGCCGGCGGTGTTTTCGCCCTCTCGTTGCCGGAACGCACCGCCGTCAACACCGTCGTGCAGGGGTCTGCCGCTGACCTGATCAAGCTGGCAATGTTGCGGGTGGCCGCCCGGCTAAAGGCCGAGCAGCGGGCGGCGGCTCTTGTGCTCCAGATTCATGACGAACTCCTGTTGGAAACGCCTCAGGCCGAACTGGCTGCTGTCGAGCAGTTGGTTGTCAGCGAAATGCAGCAGGCGATGGAACTGACGGTACCGCTGGAGGTGTCGGTGCATAGCGGTTGCAGCTGGGCAGAGTGTGAGAAATGAACGCCAAGGGTGGGATGATTGTGGGGCTGGTCGGCATGATCGGCTCGGGCAAGACGACGGTTGCCCGCCGCCTTGGGGAACACGGTGCCGACGTCATCGATGCCGATGCACTCGCCCATGAGGCGCTCGACGATCGACAAGTGCGACAGCAGTTGCGGGAACGGTTCGGCCCGAGCATTTTTGCGGCTGACGGCACGGTGCAGCGGAAACTGCTGGCAGAACTGGTGTTTGGGGCAGCAGCCGACCGGGTAGCCAACCTCGCTGCCCTAGAGGCGATCGTTCATCCCTGGGTGCGGGCGGCGATTGAGACGCGGCTCGCGGTCCTCCAGCCGGGTGGGATTGCCGTGCTCGACGTGCCGCTGCTGGTGCAGGCCGGCTGGCACGGCCGGTGCAACTGGCTGATTCGGCTCGCATGTGAGGATGCCGTGAGGCACGCCCGACTGGCTGCCCGGGGGCTTACGCCGGCCGACATCGCCGCCCGTGAGGCGGCCTGGCAGGCCGGTTTTTCACCGGCTGCCCTTCTAGGCCTGCCGGTCTCGACCGTGGATACCTCAGCTGATTTGTCGTATACTTTCGAACAAGTCGATCGGGTCTGGCAGGAACTCTCCACCCGCTCAGCCGGCCGCGTTGACAGCTTTTAGGCTGCCGCCGCAGAACGGGTGGGTGGCGGATCTTGCAGCGGTCGGCTCCCGCCTTTGTTCCCCTCTACCCACCATTTCCCGGCCCTCACAGGCCCCCGCATTATTCGGGCAGCTGGTTGGATGGCCGGCGTCCGAGTCCTCGCGGTTACCTATGGATAGCTGATGGCACCGACCGAATCCGACCCACCAGCCGATGACGGCCGGATCGATTCCGAACCGATCTCGATCGCCGAGGAGATTGCCGCGGAGGTCGATGCCGAAGACCTTGAAGTCCGCGAGCGGTATGACCTGCTCAAGCAGCAGGGCGATACCAACATTGCCGAGTTGCAGAAGTTGTCGATGGGGGAGTTGATTGAGCTCGCGCGTACCGAGCAGGTCGGTGATGTGACCGGAGTGAAGAAGCAGGACCTTGTCTTCAAGATCCTGAAAGAGCGGGTCAAGCTCAACGGACTGATGTTTGGGGAAGGCACACTCGAAATTCTGCCCGACGGCTTCGGCTTTCTTCGCAGCCCCGACTATCACTACCTGGCCTGCCCGGATGACATTTATGTCTCCCCGAGCCAGATTCGGCGGTTTGGCCTGCGGAACGGGATGAGTGTTGCTGGTCAGATTCGGCCGCCGAAAGAGAGCGAACGATACTTCGCACTGCTGCGAGTCGAGGCGATCAACGGCGACGATCCGGCTCGGCTGGCCAACCATGTCTTCTTCGATGACCTGACGCCGCTGCATCCTGACCAGCGGATCAAACTGGAAACCGCTGGTGACGAAATTTCTACGCGGGTGGTCGACCTCGTCGTGCCGATCGGCTTTGGCCAGCGGGGCTTGATCGTCAGCCCGCCCCGGGCTGGCAAGACGATCCTGATGCAGAAGATGGCCAAGGCTGTGCTGGCCAATTACCCGGAGGCCTTCGTCTTTATGCTGCTGATCGATGAGCGGCCCGAGGAAGTGACCGACATGGAGCGGCAGGTTGCCGGGCCGGGCTGCGAGGTAATCAGCTCGACCTTCGACGAGAATGCCAGTCGCCATATCCAAGTGGCAGAAATGGTCATCGAAAAGGCCAAGCGGCTGGTGGAATATGGAAAGGACGTCGTGATTTTTCTCGACTCGATTACTCGGCTGGCCCGGGCCTGGAACTCAGAAGTGCCAAACTCGGGCAAGATCCTCTCGGGAGGCGTCGACTCGGGCGCCCTGCAGCGGCCGAAACGGTTCTTCGGCAGTGCCCGCAAGGTCGAGGAGGGAGGGTCGCTGACCATCATCGCCACTGCGCTGGTCGACACTGGCAGCAAGATGGATGACGTGATCTTCGAGGAGTTCAAAGGTACCGGCAATCTCGAGATCGTGCTCGACCGGCGACTGGTCGACAAGCGGGTCTATCCAGCGATCGACATCAATCGTTCGGGGACCCGCCGCGAGGAGATGCTGCTGGAGCCGGACGAGTACCGCCGCACTAACGTCCTTCGCCGGGTGCTGAGTGAGATGAACCCACCCGAGGCGATGGAACTGCTGATCAATCGGCTCGCCAAGACCGGGTCGAATCGTGAATTTCTCCAGAGCCTCAAGTCCTGAGGGGAACGATGCGACTGGATGCTGAGGCTGCCGGCGGCAGCGAGATCGTGCGTGGTTGCCTGGTTCATCCGGCGTCCGGGGCACAAATCCCCGTTGGGACGCGGGTCGCCGTTGCCGTTTCGCGGTACAACGAGGGGCTGACTGGCCGGCTGCTCGAAGGGGCCGTGGCGACACTTGTGGCGGCAGGAGTTGCCGCTGACAGAATTGAAATCGCCTGGGTACCAGGAGCCTTTGAACTGCCGCTGGCGGCCGATCGGCTGGCCAGCAGTGGACGGTTCGCAGCGGTTATTTGCCTCGGAGTGGTCATCCGGGGCGAGACCAGCCACGACCGGCATATCAACACAGCGGTTGCCACCGGCATCGAGGCGGTCAGCCGGCACCATGGGCTGCCCGTCAGTTTCGGCGTGCTCACCTGTGAAACGGTTGCTCAGGCAGATGCGCGAGCTGGTGGAGCCGTCGGTAACAAGGGCGAGGAAGCCGCTCATGCTGCGTTGGCGATGATCAGGCTGCTGACCAGCCTGCCGATGGCCGAGGCCGTAGAAGTCGAACGCTGAGCAACCGGCATTGTGGCAGGCCACTGGCTGGTACCATTCGTGAATCATTCATTCGTTTCGCCATCATTCTTTGCCCACGCTTACAGACTCCCACATGTCCACCCGTCGCCGCGCTCGTGAAGTCGCCCTTCAGGTGCTGTTTCAGTTCGACCTCAACCCGGCAGCTGCGGCAGTCGATTCCGGCCCGTTTCTGCGGGCTCGCCTCCGGCTGCCGCCGCTGGTTGCGTTTGCCCGGGCGTTGATCGAAGGCGTGGTGGAGGAGCGTGACAGGATCGACGCTCTACTCGATCTGCGGTCTGAGCACTGGCGGATCAGTCGGATGGCAGCGACCGACCGAGCGGTGTTACGACTGGCGGTGTATGAACTGGCCCAGTCTGAAACACCCGGTGCCGTCATTGTTGACGAAGCAATTGAACTGGCTCGCCGGTATGGTGGGGCCGGGTCGCCAGCGTTCGTTGCTGGCATTCTCGGTCGCTGCTTGAATGACCGTAGCCAGCTTCGGCAAGCCTTTGAAGTGCCGGCGGTGGCTGATGCCGACGGTTGAGCCTTTTCCTGCGTCCCATCTTCCCGACTCCTTTCTGGTTGTGCCCCATGGCCCTGTTTCGCTTCGGACAATCTGACAAGCAAGTTACTCCCACCCCCTCGGTGGCAGGAGATCCCGCCGCCGACACGCCGGCCGCCGGGAAGCCGGGTTTTTTCGATCGCCTGCGATCGGGGCTGGCCAAGACCACGCAGGTGCTCAACACCGACGTCCGCGACCTGTTCAAGCAGGAAGGCCGACATGTTGACGCTGATTTTCTGGGGGAGCTGCGACGAGCACTGGTTCGCACCGACATGGGGCCGTCGGCGGCCGAGGCGATTGTCAAAGATGTGGGTGAACGGCTGCGGGCCCGGGTGGTCGATCCGCAGGTGGTGGTCGACTCAATCCGGCGGACCTTGCTTGAGCGGCTGGCTGGCACGGCTGACGGACTGGCGAAAGCGAGTGCAGGACCAACCGTAATCTTGGTGACGGGCGTCAACGGTTCGGGCAAAACCACTTCGATCGCGAAACTCGCCCAGCGGTTTACTCGGGAGGGCAAGCGAGTGCTGCTTGGGGCTGGCGATACCTTTCGGGCAGCGGCGGTCGAGCAGTTGGCGATGTGGGCGGGCCGGCTTGGGGCTGAGATTGTTCGAGGTGACTCGGGGGCTGATCCAGCCAGCGTCGCCCACCGGGCGGTCGCCCGGGCCCTCGAGGAGCAAGTCGATATTTGCATTATCGACACTGCGGGGAGGCTCCAGACCCAGTCCAATCTGATGCAGGAACTGGCCAAGATTCGCCGGGTAATCAGTAAGCAGATTCCCGATGCCCCGCATGAGGTGCTGCTGGTGATCGACGCCACCGCTGGCCAAAACGCCCTGTCGCAGGCTGAGGGGTTCAAAGAGGCGGCCGGCTGTACCGGCATCGTGCTGGCCAAGCTTGATGGGTCAGCCCGCGGCGGTGTAATTGTGCCGGTTGTTGAACGGTTTGGGCTGCCAGTGAAGTTTGTCGGCCTCGGCGAAGCCGCCGACGATCTGGAGGCCTTCGACCCTGACGCCTTCGTTGCCGCCCTGCTGGAAGGCACCTTCACAACATAAAGTCTGCCCAGCTTGCCACCGCAGGCGGCCGGTCGTATCGGTCTGAAAGACCCTGCGGCTCCCGGCCAGTCCGTTGACTTTTTCGTGCCCTACGCGACGAATAGCCGAGTGGGAGATTGGGGGTAACCGACCCGCGGCGGCGGACGTGGTCGGCCAATTCTTTTGTCCCGAACGCCTAGCAGGCTGCGATGGATGCAGCCTGAGGTTCGATACCTATGGATTGGGAGACCTTGGAACCATGCGATTCCTGAAATTCAAGCTACCGTTGTGGGTGGCGGCTGGA
>RFVE01000068.1 GCA_009922585.1 Planctomycetia bacterium | reverse complement strand
CCCCTTGAATTCAAGGGGTTTTCTTTTTTGTTGGACGGCTCTTCTCGCCGATCCTGAATTGGTTGCCATGGACCAATTACCAGTGAATCGATCCGGGTGAAGCAAACATGGGGCATCGAAACGGGCAACCGCTGCGAATTGTCCTACCCCCGACCTGCCTATGATCGGCATTCATCACCCCTAACAGCCAATGCCCGCGCATCATGACCGCGATCGCGCTGACGCGTTGAAGAGGAGTCGGATAATGTCTGCGCAGACGAGTCATCCTCTGCGTGGGCCGACCCTTCTCACCTTTTTCTGCAGCTCCCGCGGCGTGCGTGTCGTTGACTTGGCTCAAAGTGACGTGGGATCTAACGTGTCAGCGGTTGCCGGCGGGCGAGACACTTCAGAAAGTGGCATTGGCCGTCCTATCCTTAAGCCAAGCCGGCGACCTGTCGCGGTAGCTTAGCAGGCCGTCCTCCAACGGCTCTGACAACCTTAGGCCACAGACCTGTTGTCCCGCGCCTCAAAAATCAAACGCCAACCGCGTCCCGAAGGCATTGACCCCACCGCTGCCGTTCCCACCAAAGGCGTTCACGAAACTACGATACGTGAAGTCGTAGTTGAGATAGATCCGGGCGTTGGGATTGAGCAGCCAGTTGAGCCCAAGCGTGACCCCATTGAGCACGCCCCCGTTGACTTCGCCATCGTTCAAGCAGAGGTAGTTGTAGCGGACGCCCACCTGCCAGGCGCCGGGGCTCGTGAGAATCCGGCCGCCTGGGCGGCCGTCGCGGAGGCGATAGAAGTTGCTGAATGGTCGCGGCCTGCCAAACCGCGATTGCTCAAGGTCGTAGGTGCGGCTTTCACCGGTCAGAAAATAGAGTGCTTCGATGTAGCCACTCTGGTAGAAGACCGTACCGAGGGGTGTGCCGGGGGGAGGCTGCTGCCCGGCATTGATGCGATCGACGTCGGTTGTGGTGGCCCCGTAGAGCCAGGAGCAGAAGTATTCCGCCTGCATCGAGAGTGGGCCGCGGTTGGCGGCTAGTTCAAGGCCGAGCATGTTTTGCCAATCGCCGGCGAGCAGGCCAGAGTCGGCGTAGATCGAGTTGAGCGGCCCCGGCGGCCCGTTGCGAATCGAGCCGCGGCTACGGAAGCGGACAGCGCGGATCATGGGGCCGGTGGGGCGGCCGGTGACGGGGTCGATCTCGGTGGGGAGTGAAGCCAGGCCCATCGTGCGGCCGGAGATACCGAGATGGAGTAACTGCCGGCCATTGTCTTTGAAGAGGGGCAAGGCCACGAGCCGACCGACGGTTTCGCTGCCGCCGCTGGAGTCGGCAAAGCCGAAGGGGTTGGCTGTGTTTTTGAATTCACCGAGGTACCAGGCCAGGCGGCCATCGTAGGCACGATTGAAGACTTGGATGCCGGGCAGGTAGCCATCGTTAAAGGGGCCCTCGAAGGCGTCCATGCTGAACGACCGCTCCATGAAGTTGAGCCACCGGCTGTCGCCGGCATGCTCGAAGCCGTAGGGGTCTTTCTGATTGCCGATACGAAGTGTGCCCAGCCAGGGCAGACCACGGATCTGGAGCCAGAGATCCTTCATCGCCGGGAGGGGACCTTCGCCGGTGAGCGTTGGGAAGGCGGCGTTGTAAGTGGTCAACTGGTTGGCGAAATCAAACTCGGTCGCCCAGTCACAAACTTCATACATGCGGCCACCGGCCCGGAGACGGGCACGGCGGAAGTTCGCAGCGCCTGTCAGCGGAGGATTCAGGCCGCCGTCGAGCGGGGGCAGATTTGCACCGGTGCCAGCCGTGAAGCCCGAGGCATCGACCTGCACGCGGCCACCGATCCGAAACGCAAAGTCATCGCCACGGCTGCGGAGAAGTAGCCCCTCGGCCCATGTAGCCGAGAGGCGGGTGTCGCTGCCTACGGTGTGGCCAAATGGTTCGAGAAGAACCGGCTCGGCGGGGACCTGTTCTTCGTGCACGGGCGGCGGCAATTCTTCTGTCGGCGAGGGATTAGCGAACGCGGCAGCGCACCAGGCCGACGCGATCAGGATGGCTCCCCCACCCCGCTCGAAAAGGCTGGCACTGCGCCGTGTCCGCGCGCATCCGACTTCCATCAACGCCCCCTCCATCTTGGCCTCACCGTCATGTTCGACGTCTGATTACACCTTTCGTGACGATCGCACTCATCCTGCGTGTCAAATAAGCTGGGTGCTTCTGGCAAACCACGGCGCACTGGCTAGGAGGGGGGTAACGCGAAATTGATCAATCTTTAGCGATTCCGCAGAAACTTCCGGCAATCTAATAATCGCTGCGGTGCCGGCGGGCCGATCCTCACTCATCTGGCAAACTTTTCCGGTCAGGCCGACTGAAGCAACTGGCGCGATTTTGTGGCCAGGATGTGAGCAGTGCCATGATTATGAAATCCTTAACCAACCGAGGTTCCCTCCCGAACGCTCTGATATCGCTGGCGCTCGTGGCATTCTTTATGCAGGCAAGCATCGCCTTTACCGACGAGCCGGCGGGCGACCTCAGCCCGACCATCGAGCCGGAAGGACGGCTGATCGCCGGCCTGGCCACCGACGCCTTCGCTCCGATCGAACTGGCTCGTTTCCAGACCGCCTCGGAGCCGACCGAGGCAGAGAAGCTCAAACCGGGTGAATCACAGCTCGCCGACGATGCCCTCACCGAGGAAGCCGGCCCCGAGGTTCCCGAGGGCCGTAAACTCGAGCCGGAGGGTGTCGTCGCAGCTTCGGAGACCGAGGCCGAAGAGCTTGCTCCGGGTGAATCCCAACTCACAGACGAGGGGCTGACCGTCGGTGCCGACGTTTCGCTCAAACCCGAGTGGAACAACGGGCTCGAGTTTTACTCGTCCAACCGCGAATTTCGCGTGCATGTCGGTGGCCGGGCGCAGTTCGACACTACCGCCTTCACCGCCGGCACCGGCGCGAACCTACCACCGGCCAATGGTGGCCTCAATCCACCGCTGGCCGGCGCCACCAACTTCCGCCGCGGGCGGTTTCGGATCGACGGCCAGATGTATGAGAACTATGAATGGATCACCGAGTTTGACCTCGTGAACCAACTGCAGATTTCACAGTTGGCCGACCCGACACTAGAGAATGCCGACGGACCCTATCCTGCCCCGACCGAGGTCTGGCTGGCGCTAACGAAGCTGCCCCTGCTGGGCAACGTGGTGATCGGCAACCAAAACACGCTCACGGGTCTCGAGCACATCACGAGTGATCGGTTTGTGAACTTCATGGAGCGGTCGTTTCTCGCCGACGCCTTCACCATGCCGTTTAACAACGCCTACGCGCCCGGCATCATGGTGTTTCGCAACTTTGGCGACAAAGACCGGGCGCGGTTTGCCGTGGGGGCCTTCAAGGACGACTTCAACATTTTCGGCTTTGCTAACACAGCTGCTGCTAACTCGCTCCAAATGCGGGCTACGGGGCTTGTGGTCGACGAACCGGAGAAGAATCGCTGGACCCACCTCGGCCTGTGCGCCGTCTACCAGCAGACTCCCAAGCCACAGATTTCAGGCACACCCGGCGTCGGCAACTATCAAGAAGGCAGCATCCGCTACCGCGTCCGCGGCAACATCCGCAACGGCCCCCCCGGCCCGCTTAACTCGATCTATGCCGACACAGGCCTGCTCGGCGCCGACTACCAGACGCTGATCACGGCCGAATACGCCTCCAACTGGGGCCCGCTCCAAGTGCAGGCCGAATGGACGATGACGCTCATGCCCAAGGTCCGCTCAGCCCTCCATCCCTCGGCCAACACCGGTCAGCAGCCCTTCAACACCGTGGTCAACAACCTCTTCTACCAGGGTGCCTACTGCGAAGTGATGTATGCCCTCACCGGCGAGGGCCGCAGCTACAACCGCAAGCAGGCGTCGCTCGACCGGTTTGTGCCCCGCAACAATTTCTTCCGAGTCAACACGCAGGACGGCATCCGTACCAGCGAAGGGGCTTGGCAGATCGGCGTCCGCTACGACTGGGTCTGCCTCAACGACAAGGGGATCAACGGCGGCGTGCTCAACGGCGTCACCCTCGGCCTCAACTGGTTTTTGAATCCCAATGTTCGCATGGCCTTCAACTACGACTTCACTTACCGCGACTTCACCAACGCCTTTGCCGACAACGGCTCGGGGGGCATCAACGGCTTCGGCTCCCGGATGTTCTTGGACTTCTAGCCCTGCTAACCAATGGAGACACCCATGCCTTCCCGCTCCCCCATCCTCCGATCATGGACGCCCCTGCTCGTGGTGATGGCGGCTGCCTGCTCGGTTCCTGCCCGAGTTTCCCCAGCCTGGGCCGAACCACAGGGAGCCGCCCCCGAGCCCCCGCTTTCATTCGACTACACCCCCGCCGAGGCAATCCCTGCGGCCAAGATCAACATTCCGGCCGCTTCTGGCACGGCCGAAGCCGAGTATGCCAGTGGCTGCCTCAGCTGCACCGGCTCCCCGCGGCTGATGCCGGTCTGCCGGAGAGTGCCGATCAAAAAGAAAACACCTCACGTCGAATACGAGATGAAGTGCGAGCTCGTCTGCGTGCCGGGCTGCGGCTGCCTAAGGCACGGTCACGAGGCGCCCGTTGGCTGCACCGACTGTGATGACGGCCGCTGCGACAACGTCCGTGTGAGGCAGAAGAAGCTGCTCGTGAAGAAAGTCACAGAGAAAGAGACCGAGTCATACGGATACAAAGTGGAGTGGGTGTGCGCTGACTGCGCCGCCGGCCGCAGCTGCCGCGGAACCGGGCCCGTTAGCGGCCTGGTAGAGTTTTTCTCGAAGTTGTTTCGGTAGTCGCTCGGGGCTGCCCGTGCCGCAGAGTCGGAGTAGCTGGCAAGTGCCGTTAGGATGCCGAAGGCAGCCCGTTCCAAGTGAGCGGACGCCAGGATCGCTGAAGCGAACGTTCGGCGATGTAGCACGGGCAACCCCGAGCCGTGTCACCAACTCACCCGCACCGGCCACCGAAATAGCCCCGTGACTCGATGAGGGTCGCTACCTCAGGAGACACGAGGTCTTTCCACGACGGATCGCCCGAGCAGATGCGCGACCGCACGTCTTCGCTCGAGTAGGTGCGAAGCGTCGACTCGTCGTAGGGGAGCGGGCAGAGGAGGCCGTTGACACGGAGGTGGTCAAGGAGATGGGCCAGATGGGCGGCGACCCGCAATGAGTCGGCGGTGATGACACGGCCATCAATGACGTCGCGGGTGGGCTGCACGTAGAGACGCACCCCGTGCGTGAAGAGCCGGCCAAACGCCTCGAGGATGCCACCAGTAAGGTTCTGATGGTGTCGCTCGTTGAACAACTCCCGCACCAGCGGTAGGCCGAGCACCAGGCCGGTGCGTTTCACGGTGCGGGCGGCGAGATATTCCCCAAGATCGTGAAAGGCGCCGAGATCGCTCACAAGCACATGCTTGCCCGCCGCCGCAAGCAGGTCGACCCGGGCCAGAAAGTCGGCGTCCTCGGCCTGCCCACGGTCGCGGAGATTCTTCATCGTGATCTCCATGATCTCCCGCACATCGGCCGCCTCGGTCTGCCCGTCCGCAAGAAAGGCCTCGCGGGCGAGTGCCATCATGTCGAGATTCAGCCGCGTGACCGGGGCGAAGCGTCCCCGCTCCACGAGAACTGCGGCATGACGAATCGCCTCGGAAGCCAGCAGCGGCGTGCCCTGCGGATCGTAGAGCACCGCCGGCGTGAAGCAGAGCCGCACCAGATGGAGGGCCAACAGGCGGTTGTCGACGCCGGGAAAGGCCGGGCCCGTCAAGGTGATCCAGTCGAGTTCGATCCGCTCACGGCCCACATCGTCGAGCAGAAGTTCGATCATCGCCTGTGGCTCCCGCCAGTGATGCAGGGCCCCGTGGAGCAGGTTGACACCGAGCCGGCCGACCGCCTCCTGCTGAGCCGCGTTGGTGGCATCGAGCATCCGCACGTGGATCAGCACGTCACTCGGCGCGGCCCGAAACGCATGCTGAAACCGCACCCCTAGCCAGGCGTGGCACTCATTGCCGCCGCGAAACGACCTGGCGGCGGCGGTGTCGGCGAAGGTGAAAAACCGGGTGCGGTCGCCCCGGGCGGCGTCGAGCCTTTCATGGAGAAGTCCATATTCATGATCGAGCATCTCCTCGACCCGTTGCCGCGACACGTAACGATCCGCCTTGCCGTAGACAGCGTCGCTCACGGTCATGTCGTAGGCCGACATCGTCTTCGCCACCGTGCCGGCCGCCCCGCCGACGGCGAAGAACCAGCGAGCCACCTCCTGACCGGCGCCGATCTCGGCAAACGTGCCGTAGACTTCGTCGTCGAGGTTGAGCTTAAGCGCCCGTTCAGCGGTGGGATCGAGGGAGCTTCGCATGGAGGAGGCAGACGGGACCGGCGGGAGCCGTCAGCCGGTGAAAAGTGTGGCCACCCAGTAGATGAGGGCCGAGAGCAGGATCACCGCCGGCAGCGTAAGAATCCAGGCCAACGCAATCTCGCGAACCGTGCCGCCCTGGATGCCAGACTTGTTCGCCCACATTGTACCCGCCACGCCACTTGAGAGCACATGGGTCGTGCTCACCGGCAGGCCAAAGCCGTCGGCCAGCCCGATCGTGCCGGCGGCCACCAGTTCGGCTACGCCCCCTTGGGCATAGGAAAGATGGGTCTTACCAATCTTTTCACCGACGGTCACGACAATCCGCTTCCAGCCGACCATTGTGCCAAGGCCGAGGCACAGCGCCACGCCCATCACAACCCACTCCGGCAAGTATTCGACCGGTTTCGACAGCTTGCCAGCGATACCCTTGAGCACGTTGCGGCGGTCCTCCGACATCCGGTCGCCAAACTCACGCAACAGCGTCCGCACCGAGGTGCCAAGCTCAACAAGCTGGGTCCGCACCGTCCAGCGGTCATCAGGGCTCAGGTGCTCGAAGTCGGGCTTGCCGTCAAGCGAGGCGATCACCGACTGGGCCAGCGGCAACGGGTTGAACGTTGCCAGCACGGGGTCGCTGATTTCGAACGGATCGATGACGTCGTGGACTACGTCATATTCCACGGCGGCAGCGGAGGCCACGCTGCGGCTACGGGTCATCCGCTCCAGCCGCGTGCTAGCCACATGCTCGTCGCGGAGGGCGTCGATCATCGTAGCCAGTTCAGGCTTGCCCAGTTCCACCTCGAGGTCGCGGGCCGCCTCGACAGCCTGCGTGATCTCTTCGGTGGGAGCATTCATGTTGAGGGCGAAGGTGGCCGGCACGATACCAATCAGGACTAGCATGATCAGGCCCATCCCCTTCTGGCCATCGTTAGAGCCGTGGGCGAAGCTGACGCCGGTGCAGGTGCCGATCAGCAGCGCGCGAATCCACCACGGTGGCGGCGTGTCGCCGTGAGGCGGTTCGTAGAGTTCCTTGGCACGGATCAGTTTCTTGCAAATGATCAAAAGGCCGGCGGCGAAGCCAAACCCGATCAGCGGCGACATGAAGAGTGCCATGATCACCTCAGTGACCTTGTGCCAATTGAGTCCTCTGAAGAGGGAACCGTGCTCCATCCACGCGTTCATCATGCCCACGCCCATAATCGAGCCGATAAGGGCATGCGAACTGCTGGCCGGCAGGCCGCGGTACCAGGTGGCGAAGTTCCAGATGATCGCCGCCAAAAGCAACGCGAGCACCATCGCCAGACCGCGGCCCGTCTTGATGTTGACCAGCAGATCAACCGGCAGAAGGTGCACGATACTGAAGGCGACGCCGATCCCACCGGCATGCACGCCGATAAAATTCCAGAGGCCCGACCAGACGACCGCCGGTGTCGGCTTGAGGCTCTTGGTGTAGATGACCGTGGCGACGGCGTTGGCCGTGTCGTGAAAGCCGTTGACGCACTCGAACCCGAAGGCGATGGCCAAGGCAACCAACAGGAGCACCGTCTGCCCCATGGTCAGTGACGAAAATACTTCAAAGATTTCCATGCGGTGCCGATCTCTGGAAAGAAGTCTGCGAGCCCGGCCCACCACTGCTGGCGGTGAAGAAATGCGATCCTAGGGGGCCGCGTTCCCGGCCTCAAGCAGCCAATCTGCAAAAAACACAATTCTCATTGATTCCCGACAGCCTGCCTGACGGAGTGGTGCATCCCGCCCGCAGCGCACGTTGTTGAATGACCACCGACGCTGGCCCTCTCACATTTTTTGATTGCCCCGATTGCCGGAGCACGGGCTCCGAGAAGTGGGGCCGCTGGATGGCCCCGGCGTGCTGCCGATGGAGCTGACCGTCCTGGACGTCCGGTCACCAGAAATTGGTGCTCGACGCCATCCACAGCCGTGTCGATCACGGCGTGCTTGGCTACGATGTTGGCCGAAATAGCCGGCTCGGCACGGTCTCGTTCCAGCACCGTTTCGGCTCTGCGCTGAACCAGCATGTGCATCTGCATGCCTGCGTGGCCGACGGAGTGGACGAGCGGTGCGTCGCAGTAAGCGGCGTGACGTTTCACGCGGCCCGGCCTCTGACCGCATCAGATCTTATGACTTTCACCCAACGGGTACGGCTGCGGCTGGTGCGGTGCTTTTTTCCGGAACGGTTTTCTTAGCCGTGAGGCCGCCATTGACATGTTCGGCTGACATCACGACGGGTTTTCAGTTGATGCCAGTGTTCGGATCTCGCTTGCTGACCGGGATGTGCCGGAGTACTTCCAGAGCCTGGAGCATCTGTTGCGGCACTACGCCGGGCCGGCGTTTGCGCTAGATCGGCGTTCGGTTGTGCCGGGCACGGGCCACAGACCTGAGCAGGTTCGCTGCACTCTGCCTCGGCACAAGCGCGGGAACTGGATTGGCCCGGGACGCACAGAAAAGTCGACGCGGCCCGGTGCCAGTGATGTCATCGAACTGACACCCTATGAGTTTCTTGACCGGCTGGCAGCGCTGATCCCACCGCCCCGGCGGCGCTCGGGGCCGTAGGTACTACAGAAAAATCGACGCCTCTGAGCCCCGCATTGAGCACACGCTATAGCTCGTAGGGTTTGTTTATTGTTGAAACGGTACATGCCCGACCCCGTCACGGGTCATCGACGGTGCCGATACGCTGGTCGGTATGACGAGCATCCGAGCCCGAGAAATCATGCGGCAGCGTGGTCGAGAGCAAGCCGCTCGACGACACGCCGAAGCCGCCGCAGCCCGAGAGCAAATAGCGGCTTTCCACGAGAACTGGTACGACCGGCGACGGGTGGCGGCTTTGCTTGGAATCTCACCCCGCACGCTCAAGTAATGGCAGCTCGACCGCCGGGGGCCGCTGGCCACGAAGATGGGTGGCAGCCAACAGTGGTCTGCCCCCCAAGTGCGGTACCAGTTTTTAATTTAGGGATTCGCACTCAGAGAGACCTGCCCTGTGCGGTCGCTGAGGCGTCGCCGAAGCGAGTCCCGCTGGGGTTCCGCTTCTGATCGTGGGGAGTGAGGTAACCGGCACGACGACGGCGTACCGCGTTGATGCCCCAGCTGCATTGCGACTGGAAGATGATGGTTTCTGAGTGGTTCTCCAAAGAGGGCAGCGATGGTTCTGCGGCCTGACCAATCACCCGCTGAGGGTACGAGATCGCTGAAGACCTGATTGGTCGGCTGCCTTCAGCTTCCCGCAAGCCGTGGCCGTGTGCGAGGGCCGTTGAGAAACAGGCCGATCACGGTGAAGCGGACGCACCAGCGGTAGGTGAGTAGTGTGACTACGACAGCCACCGTGAGCACGATCAGCAGTTTGAGAGAGCCTGGAAGACTGCTGCCAACAAGGGCCGTCTGGGTGGCGATCACCAGCGGCAGGTGCAGCAGGTAGACCCAGTAGCTGGCGTCGGAGAGCCAGCGGACCCAGGGCCGCTCACGGTGCAGCAGGGCGTGAAACAGTCCGATCAGACTCAGTGACATGCCCCAGGCAAACGCAGTCTGCAGGACAACGGCGGCGGGCCTGTTGCAAATCGCGGCGATCGCCGCCGGAAACACCACGACGAGTGAGAGCGGCAGCACGACCCGCCAGTGGCGGCCCAGCTGCGTCGCGGTGCCCTCGGCGGCATAGCTGGCCGCCCCAAACCAGAAGAAGCAGCCATAGTAGATCAGCAGGTGCGGTGCCGGCAGGAGGCCCAGCGGTGTGTCGGGGCCAAAGGGCGACCACATCAGGCAGGCCGGGAGGCAGGTGGCAGGTAGCAGCCACCAGCGATACCGACCGCGGGGGCTGAGTCCGAGGAGCTCGCCCACAGCAAAGACACCCACGAGCCACGTCAGATACCAGAGAAACCAGAGGTGGTCCAGGATGGCCGTTTCAAAGAGTTGCAGAGAGCCCCCTGCGATCGACAGGGTGAATCGCGATGAGGCAAGAAGGGATTGGTATCTCCTGTTGAGGGAGTCGAGTGGCGGGGCTGGACGGTCCTCCGGGCTCCGGCCTGCAAGCCGTTGTCGAACTGCGTCCCTCCCGCGGTTGATGGCGTCGGCGGTTGTCGGTGAAAGCCCGAGGAACTTCCGCATGACAACCGCGATGCTGGCGGGAGACGTGATGGACTCGAGCGGATCTTGGCCGGCGGCGTTGGTGGCGACTGGATCGGCTTCGTGAGCCAACAGGAGGCCGGCAACCGCGTCGTTTCCCATGAATGCGGCCGAGTGCAGCGCGGTGCCGCCTCGCCGGTTGCGGCAGTCAACCGGAGCGCCAGCCTCAAGCAGAGCGCTGACCATCTCGAGATCACCGCCCTGGGCGGCGAGGGCGAGCGGGGTGAGCCCGGAGACGGGATCTGTTGCCGTCAGGTCCGGGTGCTCTCTGAGACTGGCCTGCAGGCGGCCAAGGTCTCCCGCCAGAATGCCAGCCACCAATGGGCTGCGGGCCGCCATCGCCGCCGATCCACGATCGATGGCAACGTGGATCACTGCGTTGTTCAGCGGTAGGATGGTCGCGGCGGCGAGCACGAGGGGAAGTAGAATCCGCAGTGCCCGCTGGGTGAGCAGCGGCCGGAGGCCCCGCCGCCGCAGTAGAAGCATCGTGAAGAACCCGCTAAGCAGGAAAAACAGTTGCATCCGAAAGCCGTGGATGACGGCGTAGGCAAGCGGAAGAAAAGGCACCTGCTCGGTATCCTGGACCGGCCACGGGTAGGGGAAGTAGGCGAGGCTGGCGTGCAGAAAGACGCCGAGCAGCATGGCGACGCTTCGCAGGGCATCGAGGTCGCCCCGACGTGGTAAAGATCCGCCGGCTGGTTGGCCCGCCGACGAGAGACGGTGTTGCTGGTTGGTCATCATCCGATTGTCGCCACGAGAGTCTGAAGGTGTGGCGTCAGATATGGCGGCAGGTTGCGTGAACGGACAGCCTCATCAACCTTGTCGCTGAGGGCATCCACGCATTCCGTCGGCGTGGCATCGTCTGGCAGTTTGATGACGGTATCGAGCGGGACATGCGATTCGCCGGTGCGGGCCAATGAAGCGTAGGACATCGCAGGCGAAAGAATCTACTGTAGGCGAAAGAATCATCGGGCTGCAGCCGAAGGGAGCGACAAACATGCTCGTGAAAATGATCGCTGGCGACTTGGAGGCGCTGGTTCGCGACACGCTGGGAGAGTTTTCTCGGCGGTCGCGGCAGGGGGGACCGTGCCGCTGAAGATTGGCCTCAAGCGAGGCCATCTGGTGTCGGACCCGGCATTGATCCGGTATGTATTGCTCGACAACTTCACCAACTACGACAAGTGACCTGCCCTCCTTTCAACGAGACCAGATTAGGATCGAGTCTCTCTGTGTGCCACAACCAAGGGCCAGCAGCAATGCCACGAGGCAGGCGAGAGACGGCGGAGAAGATTATTCCGAAACTTCGGGAGATGGGAGTTTAGGTTCCCCGCAGGTGTGACGCTTGCGATAGTGCCGTTGACCGTCCTATCCTTAAACGCTTCGGCCTGCGTGCAGGAAGCTCACCGCGGTTTTCATCTTTCACCCGCCATGCCCAGCACCGCTCCCCATCCGCCTCGTGATGCCCGTCAGGAGTTGGCCAACACGATCACGCACGCCGTGGGGATGGTACTCAGCCTGGGCGGGGCGGTTGCCTTGCTGGCAAGCTGCACACACTGGACAATCGCCCTCGCCTGCGGCCTCTACACCGCCACGCTCGTGGCGACATATGCGGCGTCTGCCCTCTCCCACGGCGTGCAGCAGCCCGAATGGAAGCATCGACTTGCGGTCTGGGATCAGGGGGTGATCTTTCTGCTGATCATCGGCACCTACACCCCGTTTCTCGTGGCCTACCTCCCCTCGGCATGGTCCTGGCCCGTGCTCGTGCTGCTTTGGGGAGCGGCTCTGTTGGGCTTCGCATCGAAGGTGCTTATGGAGCATCGCATCGATCACACCTTTTCACCACTGCCGTATGTGGCGCTTGGCTGGCTGCCGGCGATGATTCTCACGCCGTTTGTGCCGCTGGCCTGCCTGGCGTGGATGGCGGCTGGAGGCGTGATCTACACCATGGGCGTGATCTTTCTCGTACTCGATCACCGCGTCCGCTACTTCCACGCCGCCTGGCATGTGTTTGTGCTGGGAGGGAGCGCGTGCCACTACTTCGCGATTCTCTCATTCGTCGCGTAGCCAATCCAGCGAGCGAGGCCCGCACTGGAGTTCGTCGCCTTGCGGCGGCTGCTGGGCCCTCGCCGGGTGGCCGGTAGGCCAACGGGCTCGTGGTTATCCTCCCCGCGGCTTTCCTCCACGGTCGATTCTGCGAAGTACCAGCGTTCGAATCTCGCTTGCTGACCGGGACGTGCTGGAGTACTTCCAGAGCCTGGAGCATCTGTTGCGGTACTGTGCCCGGCCAGCCTTTGCGTTGGATCGGCTGTCAGTTGTGCCGGGCACGGGCCACAGACCTGAGCGTGTTCGCTACACTCTGCCTCGGCACAAGCGCGGGAACTGG